>DATFVY010000291.1:0-2887 GCA_035259925.1 Burkholderiales bacterium | reverse complement strand
GGCACGTAGGTAACCGGTATCCCCGACGCAGGCGCTTCGGGGACCGCGATGTGCTTGTCGGTCAACGCCGATCCGCCGAAGGACGCGTAGAGCCCGACGAGCCGATGGCCGGCAGCGCCGAGCGCCCGCGCGACGCGCTCGGCGGCGGCGAGCTCGGCGCGGTGCCGCTGCCCGTAGTCCAGCGTGAGGCAATGGCACTCGCGGCCCTCCGCGCGCGCGATCGCGAGCACGGTGGCGGAATCCATCCCGCCGGACAGCAGAACGACGGCGCGATGCGCCATCAGCGGAACGAAGAGTCGAGGGGTTTCAGGCTACCGGTCACCGGTGACGGGTCACCGGTCACTTGCTCTGGGTCGCGGCCAGCCGCCGCCGCCCTTTCTCTGCCGCATCGCTGGCGGGATAGCGGGCGATGAGGCGATCCAGCGTCTTGCGCGCCGCCGCGGTGTCGCCGAGCTCCAGCTGCGAGCTTGCGATGTTGAGGAGGGCATCCGGCACCGACTGGCTGTCGGGATAGCTGGCGATCAGCTTCTGCTGGCTCTGGATCGCGCCGCGGAACTCGCGCAGGTTGTAGTACGAGTCGCCGATCCAGTACTGGGCGCGGTGCGCGAGCGGGCTTTTCGGGTAGTCCGCGATGAAATTGCGGAACGCCGCGATCGCCCCCTGGTAGTTGCCGATGCGCCGCTGGCTCTGCGCCGCCTCGTAGGCGCGGGTTTCCGCTTCCGACGCCTGCGCCACCGGCTGCGCTGACTTCGCGGCACCTGCCGCTGTCGCGGCGGGCGCGGCAGCCGTCGCGGCGCCGGCGGCGGGGACGGCGGCGGGGACGGCGGCGCTCGCCGCAGCCGCCGGCGCGGGCGTTGCTTCCGCCGCTGGCGGCTGCTCCAGGCGCTTCATGCGCGTATCGAGATCCACGTACATGTCGCGGGCGCGCTTGGAGGACATCTGGACGTCGTTGCCGAGCACCTCGATCTGGCCGCGCAGGCTCGTCAGCTCCCTGCGCAGCCCCTCGAGCTGGTCCGCCAGCCCCAGGGCGGGGTTGCTGGCGCTCATGGACTTGACCGACTCTTCCATGCGCGCCACTTGCTGGCGCAGCTCCTCGATGCGCCGGCTCTGTTCCGCGAGCTGCCGCCGCGCCTCCTCATCGCCCCGCTGCGCGTAGCCGGGCGCAGCGGCGAACAGAGCACCTGCCAGGATGACGGCAAAGCCAAGCGGTTTAAGGTTGTTCACCAGTCACCCGTCACGAGTCACCGTTCACGCCTCATTCACCCTGGTAGACGATATCCCCGCGGCGGTTCTGCCACCAGCAGCTTTCGTCATGCCCGGTGCAGCGCGGCTTCTCCTCGCCGTAGCTCACGGTCTCGATCTGGCTCGCCTGCGCACCGAGCAGCTGCATCATCTGCCGCACCGCGTCCGCCCGGCGCTGGCCGAGCGCGATGTTGTACTCCCGGCTGCCGCGCTCGTCGGCATTACCCTCCACGCGCATCTTGGCGCCGCGGTTTTCCTGCAGGTACCTGGCGTGCGCCGCCACGACCGGCTTGTACTCATCCTTCACCAGGTTCGAGTCCAGATCGAAGAAGACGCTGCGCTTGGAAAGGATGTTGCCCGGGTCCTTGAGCGCGGCGGCCCCCAACGGCTTGTCGACCAGGGGTTTGGCCCCGCTGTCCGGCGCCGTCTTGGGCCTGACGATCTCCGGTGCCAGCGGCTTGGACCGTTCTTCCACGGCGGCGCCCTCCTGCTCCGGAGTCGGGGCGCATCCCGCCAGCAGCGCCAGTGCCAGTGCCAGTATGCCAATTCCCATGCGTAATGTGTTCATAGACTGACTCCTCCAGTGAGACGTCACTTCAGAAGCGGTCCCCAGGCCGGCTCGCGCACGTCGCCGGCATCCGCGCTCAGGCGCTGCTTCACCCTGCCGTCGCTGGAGACCGCGGATAGCATGCCGCGCCCCTTGACCTCGGTCGCGTACAGAATCATGCGGCCGTTCGGCGCGTAGCTCGGCGACTCGTCGAGCACGCCGTCCGTGAGCACCTGCACCTGCCGGGTGGCGAAATCCTGCACCGCGACGTTGAAGCGGCCGTTATTGCGCTGTATGAACGTGAAGCTCTTGCCGTCGGGGCTGAAGCGCGGCGACACGCTGTAGCTGCCCTCGAAGGTGAGCCGCCGCGGCTCGCCGCCGGTCACCGGCATGCCGTAGATCTGCGGGCTGCCGCCGCGGTCGGAAGTGAAGATCAGGAGCTCTCCGTCCGGGGAAAAGTTCGGCTCGGTGTCAATCGCCGAGCTGTGGGTCATGCGCCGCGGCTCGCCCTTGCCTTCGGGGTTCATGAAGTAGATCTGTGAGCCGCCGTCCTTGGACAGCACGACGGCGAGCGTCCTGCCGTCGGGCGACCACGCCGGCGCGCTGTTGCTGCCCCAGAAGCTCGCGACCGCGCGGTGCTGCCCGGTGATCAGCGACTGCACGTAGACGATCGGCTTCTTGTTCTCGAAGGAGACGTAGGCGAGGCGCGTGCCGTCGGGCGACCACGTGGGCGAAATGATCGGCTCGGACGACCAGCGCACCGCCTGCGCGCCGTAGCCGTCGGCATCCGCGACCTGCAGCTCGTAGCGCTTGCCGGTCTTGACGATATAAGCGATGCGCGTGCTGAACACGCCCTTGTCGCCCGTCAGCTTCTCGTAGACGACGTCGGCGATCTTGTGGGCGGTCAGCCGCAACTGGGCGGCCGAGGCGGTGTACGCGAAGCCGGCGAGCTGCTGCTGCTTGGCGACATCCATGAGGCGGAAGCGCACGTCGTAGCGGTCGTTGGACAGCGGCGACACGGTCCCGATCACCACCGCTTCGGCTCCGCGCGCGCGCCAGGTGGCGTAGTTCACGTCCTGCGGCTCGTGCGGCGGGGTG
>DATFVY010000290.1:0-2665 GCA_035259925.1 Burkholderiales bacterium | reverse complement strand
CTGCGGAGGTTCGCGGCTTGCGCCCGCCTCCTCCATGCGCTTGAGATACTGGCGCCACATCTCGTCCTGCCGCACGCCGTAGTCGTAAAGCAGGTCCCAGGAATAGATGCCGGTGGCGTGGCCGTCGGAGAAATGAAGCTGCACAGCGTACTGCCCGACCGGCTCGATCCGCGTGATGTCCACGTCGCGCTTGCCGCTCTGGAGCACTTCCTGCCCGGGGCCGTGCCCGCGCACTTCCGCCGAAGGTGAGTAGACGCGCAGGAACTCGAACGGCAGCCGGAAGGTCTTGCCGTCGGCAAAGGCGATTTCCAGGATGCGCGATTTCTGGTGCAGCCGGATTTCCGTGGGCGACGGCACGCCCTTGTTGAGTCCTGCCATAATGGCTCCGGATCGGCCCATGATAGCCGAGGTGCCGGCCAACGAAAACCCTGATCCACAAGGATTTTTTGACCCAGTACGGGGCTGTCACAGGGCTGTAACCTTAGTTTCATAATATCGCCCGGGCCTTATCCGAGGACTGCGATGGCGGCAACGATACTGGTGGTCGAGGACGAGCCGGCGATCCAGGAGCTCATTTCCTACAACCTCGAGCTCGCCGGGCATCAGGCGCTGCGCGCGGAGAACGCGGAGCAGGCGCTCGACATGGTGCGCGACGCGCTGCCCGACCTGGTGGTGCTCGACTGGATGCTGCCGGGGATGAGCGGCATCGAGTTCGCACGGCGGCTGCGCTCCGACAAGCGCACGCAGTCCGTGCCCCTCATCATGCTCACCGCGCGCGCCGACGAGCGCGACAAGCTGCAGGGGCTGGAAACCGGCGCGGACGACTATCTCACCAAACCGTTCTCGCCGCGCGAGCTCAACGCGCGCGTGAAGGCCGTGCTGCGGCGGCGCGCACCCCAGGCCACCGATGACGCGGTGGAGATTTCAGGCCTGAAGCTCGATCCCGTGAGCCATCGCGTGACCGGGAACGGCAAGCCGCTGGCGCTGGGACCCACGGAATTCCGCCTGCTGCACTTCCTCATGACCCACGCCGAGCGGGTCTATTCGCGCACGCAGCTGCTCGACCAGGTGTGGGGCGACCACGTGTTCGTGGAGGAGCGCACGGTGGACGTGCATATCCGGCGGTTGCGCAAGGCGCTGGAGCCCACGGCGCACGACCGGCTGATCCAGACTGTTCGCAGCGCGGGCTACCGGTTCTCCGCCGCCTGATGCCGGCGGGGTGCGATAATAGCGCCCCTTAGCGAGGTGGCTCGTGGGCGGGACCTGGCCCCGGTTTCTTCTCATCCTCACCGCGCTCGTCGTGGTCAGCCTGATCACGTGGCCGATCGGCGGGGTGCTCGCGGCGCTGGCGGTGTTCGCGGCAGGATTGCTGCTGATGGCCGTCGTGCACTACTGGCACATAGCGGCTTTGCGGCGCTGGCTGCGTGATCCGGTGCCCGACAACCTGCCGCAGGGCTGGGGCGTGTGGGACCTCATCTTCGCCGACCTCTACCGCATGCTGCGGCGCCAGCGGCAGAGCGAATCGCGTCTCACCGCCACGATCGAGGATTTCCGGCAGGCAGGCGCTGCCATGCCCGACGGCATGGTGATCCTCGACGCGAACGACCGCATTGAATGGTGCAATCCCGTGGCCGCCGAGCATTTCGGTCTCGACACGCAGCGCGACCGGGGGCAGAGCATCACCAACTTGGTGCGCCAGCCGCAATTCGTCGAGTACCTCCAGGCCCAGCACTACGGCGAGCCGCTGGTGCTGCGGCAATCCCGCGGCCCGGACTTCATACTTTCCGTGCAGCTGGTCCCGTACGGCGACCGGCAGAAGCTGATGATCAGCCGCGATGTGACAGATCTCGAGCGCGTGGAGACGATGCGCCGCGACTTCATCGCCAATGTCTCGCACGAGCTGCGCACGCCGCTGACCGTGGTGGGCGGCTTTCTCGAGACGATCCTGGACGTGAAGGACGCGGACCGGGAGCTGGTGCGCCGCTCGCTCCCTCTCATGATGGACCAAGCGAGCCGGATGCGGCGGCTGGTGGAGGACCTGCTGACCCTGTCACGGCTGGAGAGCCCGAACAATCCGCCGCGCGAGGAGCCGGTCAATGTGCCGGGCCTCGCGCGTGCCCTCTATCACGACGCCCTCGCGCTATCCACCGGCCGCCACCGCATCACGCTCGATCTCGCGTGCGAGGTCTGGCTTACCGCCAGCGAGGAGGAGCTGCGCAGCGCGTTTACCAACCTGATCAGCAACGCGGTGCGCTACACGCCGGAGGGGGGCGAGATTACGATCGGCTGGAGGCAGCGCGGCAGCGAAGCGGTGTTCTGCGTCCGCGATACCGGTATCGGCATCGAGCCCCAGCATATACCGCGGCTGACGGAGCGCTTCTATCGGGTCGATCGCAGCCGCTCACGCGAGACCGGCGGCACGGGCCTCGGGCTCGCCATCGTCAAGCACGTCCTCAATCGGCACCACGCGCGGCTCGAGATCGCGAGCGAGCTGGGACGGGGCAGTACTTTCGACGCGGTGTTTCCGGAGGAACGGCTGCTCGCGCCGCCCGCGCGCGAGACGCCGCGCAATGCCCGGCCGCTGGAGAACGTGACGGAGTCGTGAGCCGCCCGGGCGGTGCGCGGGCGAAACGCGGGATCAGACGACGATGATGGTGCCGCGGTC
>DATFVY010000289.1:0-3076 GCA_035259925.1 Burkholderiales bacterium | reverse complement strand
GGGAGCCGCGGCCTCCGCCTTCACGGATTCGGGCGCGGGCGTCTCGGCAGCTGGGTCGTCGCGCGTCAGTTCCGCGCGCAGGTCGGCCTCGCTCGCCGTGTTGGTCGTGATCTCGACGCCGCCGTGCTGCACGGTGACGGGTTGGGACATGTGGTATACTTTCTATATTCGATGCCGTCGTTTGAATTCGACCCCCAGAAATCCGCCGCGAACCACGCCAAACATGGGATCGACTTCATCGAGGCACAAGCGTTGTGGACTGACCCGGCACGCGTGGAGCGTGGCGTGGTGCATCCCACGGAACTGCGGAGCCAAGTGATCGGCCGTATTGGCGCAGTCATGTGGTCCGCTTTTATCACTTATCGCCATGACTCGATCCGCCTCATCTCGGTCCGCCACGCGCGTCAAAGCGAACGCGATCTCTATGCCCGATCCCGAGACAGTCACCGCTGAGCAACTCGACGAGTTGCATGATAGCGGGGCTGACATGGAACCCTACATGGACCATGACAAGATTCTCCGGCCCGGTCGCCACGTGCAGCGCGTGAACGTCGATTTCCCCACGACCATGTTGCGCCGCATTGATGCCGATGCGACTCGGATCGGCGTCACGCGCCAAGCGTGGATCAAAATGCATCTCGCGCGTGTGATCGACCTGTTGCCGAAACGCTAGCCGCCCGCCGGTCCCTGCGGCCCCGGCCCGCCCGGCGGCCCCGGCGGTTGCTGCGCCAGTTGCTGCTGCTGCATCGCCAGATCCGCCTGCTGCGCCTCGCGGTTCGCGTCGATCTGCGCGGCCTGCTGGTCTTTCTGAAAGGCCTGGGCTTCCAACTGATTCACGCTCTGCGCGGCGCTCTGCCACAAGGTCCGACTGAGCGCGGTGTCGGCCCCCATCTGCGCGCGCTGCCGCTGACTGTCCGCGCTGAGCTGCGCCGTTTGTTGTTTGCTCTGCACGGACATTTCGGCCTTGAGCAGGTCGACCTGCGCCTTGAGTGACTCGATCCGTTCCTGGCTCGCGAGCTCCAGCTGTTTGACCTGCACCGTCGCCTCGGCTTTGACCTGATCGGTCTCGATGAGGTGCGTCTTGGCCTGGAGTTCCTTCGTCAGGAGATCAATCATCTGCGAGGCCTGCGCGAGTTGCTGCTGCATCTGACTGAGTTGCGCCTGCGGGTTCTGCTCGTCTTCCTGGAACTGCGGCGGCAAGGTCTTCTTGGCGATGCTGGCGAGCTTCTTCGCGCCGGGAAAATCGAGCTCGTCGAGCCAGAAGGGCGCGAGAATCGGCGCGAGCGTCGGCGCAGCCTGCATGATCGCACTGAGCGCGTCGGCCGTCTCTTCGCGCCGCGTCGCGTAACTCTTCCCGACGACGGCCTGCACGGCGAGGTCGCCGACTTTCAGATCCAGCATCTGCGCGCCGGGCGTCTGCGGCGGCACCATCTGGGGCTTGCCGCCCTGCTCGACAAACGGCGCGTTGACCATCACGCTCCGGCGCCGATCGTCGGGCCCGATCGCGGGCACGATGCGGCCGGGGCGATCGTAGATGCGCGGGATGAGATCCTTGAGGACCTTGCCCTCGTAGAGCATCGAGATGCTGCTGAGATTGTCCAAGTAGCCGGAGGTCCCGACTTCCGCCTGGCCCTGGAGCGCGCGGATCGCCACGCCGGATCGTTCGTGCGGGTCGAGCTGGCCCAACGACACCGGCGGCAGGTTCGTCGTCCCGTGCAGGTCGTCCTTCGCCGCCTGCGCGGCAATGGTGATGCCCTGAATCGCGGGCTCGGCGATGGTCCGCGTGGGCGGCGGCGCGGGCCGCCCGTCGTAGGTCGTGAGCCGATAGGGGAGATACGGCAGGTTGCGCGTGTTGGCCTGCTGCCACCACGTTTCGTAGCCCTCGAGCTGCCCGTCGGCAATCAGCCACGGGGCGCGGGGCGCCAGGCCCACGGCCTCGACCTGCGCGCTGCGCATGTAGTTGTAGCTCTGCTGCGCATCGCGCGCGAACTGCACGATCCCGGTCCAGCGCCGGTCGCCGTTGATGTTCGACTCGTCGCCCAGCACGGGAATGATCGGGATGAAACTGCCGTTCCACTCCTGCGGGCCTTCGATCACTTCGACGCCGTTGATGAGCGCCCAGAAGACACGTCGGCCGGTGCGGATGGTCCGGCGCGGCAACTTCAGCCCGCGATCTTTTTCCACGGTCGCGAGAATCGCCGCCGGAATCTCGTCCTCGAACGCGGTCGTCATGTCCGGCAGCAGGATCAACGTCCGCGATTCCTCGCGCACGTCCCAATACTCGGCCACGCGCACGGCCATGCCGGCGTCGCCGTGGGTCGTGCTGATCCAGCCGGGGATGTCATTGCCGAGCGAGGTCAGCTCGCGGTCGGAATAACTGGCGAGTTTCGTGTCGGGATGGCTGCGCTGGTAGCGCGCGAACGGCAGGTCCTGCGTCAGGAGCGCAAACTGCCCGTCACTCCAGTCGGGTTCCTGCGCGAACGGGTCGAGATAGACGGCGGCCTGGTTGAGAATCCGCTTGTAGATGATTTTCTGATCGAAGCTCCGATCGTTCACGTATTCGGTGAGAATCCGATACGCGCCCCAGCCGCATTTCGCCGCGCGCTCGAACGCCCACTGCCGCGCGACGTGCGCCCGGCTGTCGGTCTGAATCGCCCGCGCGATGTCGTCGTAGGCCTGCGCGATCTCGCGCGTCGCGTCCTCGCCCTCGGGCGCAAAGCTCAAGCCCAGCCGCGCCTGCCGCGCGGTGTTGATGACCTGCTGCACCGGGCCGCGGAGCAGATTGAATTCCAGGCACGGCCGCGCGCCAATCGCCGGGAACCCGCCGCCGGCCTGCTGGCCGCCCCTGGCCGCGCGGATGTCGTCGGGCCACTGCGCGCCTTTCTCGTCGACGAAGCGCAGGTCGTCGATCTCGCGCGCCCGCTGGTCGTGGAAGGCCTCTTCGCAGAGCGTGAAGCGGTCGAGCGCCCGCTCGTGCAGGGCCTCGGGGTCCTGCGTGTCGTCCGTCTCCGTTTCCGGCTCAGGGGCGGTCAGCGTCTCGTCGTCAGTCGCCATTGCGTTTACTTCTGTGCGACAT
>DATFVY010000288.1:0-2742 GCA_035259925.1 Burkholderiales bacterium | reverse complement strand
GCGATGGCGCGCTCCGCCGCGGACGGCGTGCACGTGCGGTTGGCCTACTGATGGCGCATGCCTGCTCGAGAGCGCCCCAGGTGAAGCGTTCCAGATACCACGTCTCAGGTGCTGCGCCTTATCTGCAACACGCTGCCCGCGACGTAGTTCCAGCCCGAGGCGTGTGGTGGCATACTCGTCCGTCGTCACGAGGATGCATGGGATCGAGACGCGCGCATTGTTTCCGCTGGCTCCTGCTGTGTCTCGCGTTTGCTGGTTCAGCGCTGCAGGCAGCCGATTTTCCTTCGCGCCCGGTGCGTCTCATCGTGCCGTTCGCGCCGGGTGGCACGAACGACATCACGGCGCGCGGCATCGCCCCTGAGCTGAGCGAAGTGCTGGGGCAGCAGGTCGTGGTGGAGAACCGGGCAGGCGCGGGCGGGCAGATCGGGGCCGAGGCGGTGGCGAAGTCTCCGCCCGACGGCCACGCGCTGATGATGGCCTCGAGCAGCGTGATGACCAACGCGCCGGCCGTCTACGCAAAGCTGCGCTACGACATCCTCAAGGACTTCGCGCCGGTCGGGCGCATCGGCGAGCTGCCGCTGGTGCTCGTGGTGCATCCGAGCGTGCCGGCGCGGAATGTAAAACAGCTCATTGCGCTGGCCAAGGCGCGGCCCAAGGACCTGCGGATGTCGACGGGAGGGCTGGGTACGACGAGCCACCTGGTCGCAGAGCTGTTCGCGATCTCTGCCGGCGTGCAGGTGCTGATCGTGCCGTACAAGGGAGGAGGCCCGGCGCTGATCGATCTGCTGGGCGGGCACGTGGACGCGCGCGTGGACCAGATTTCCGGCTCGCTGGACCACATCAAGGCCGACCGGCTGCGCGCGGTTGCTGTCACTACGACGCGCCGCTCAGGGCAGCTGCCCGCCGTGCCCACGCTTGCCGAGTCCGGCATGCCGGGCTTCGACGCGAGCACCGTGAACGCGCTGTTTGCGCCGGCGGCAACGCCGCCGGACATCGTGCGCCGTCTCAACGGCGCGCTCGGCAAGGTCCTGGCCATGCCGGCAGTGGTCGAGCGCTTTGGCGCGCTCGGTGTCGAGATACGCCCGAGCACGAGCGAGGAGCTCGCGGCCTTCGTTCGCGAGGACATCGAGAAGTGGAAGAGAGTCGTGCGGGAGACGGGCCTCAAGCTCGAATGATCCGGAGGCGGATGTCCCATCAACTATCACTCGTCACGCTGTTTGGAGAATAGATGAAGACCCTGTTCACCACCCTCGCGCTTGCAATCGCCCTGACCACGGCGGATGTACAGGCGGCGCAGAGCGACTATCCAACGCGGCCGGTGCGGCTGCTGGTGCCGTTCCCGCCCGGCGGCAGCAACGACATCATGGCCCGCTACTTCGGCCAGTACCTCACCGAGCGGCTCGGCCAGTCGGTGGTGATCGACAATCGCGGCGGCGCCGAGGGCATCATCGCCACCGACATCGTCGCGCACTCGCGCCCCGACGGCTACACGCTGCTGTTCGTGTCGGCGGCGCACTCGGTGCACGGCGGCACGCGGAAGAAGCTGCCGTACGATGCGCTCAATTCCTTCGCCTGGATCGGCAAGCTCGGCTTCGGGCCCAGCGTGGTGTCGGTGCACCCGGGCGTGAAAGTCACCACTGCCAAGGAGCTGATCGCGCTGGGCCGCGCCAATCCCGGCAAACTCACGCTGGCGACGTCCGGCGGCTACGCGTTGTTCGCGTCCGAGTCGTTCAACTACATGTCCGGCATGAAGATGGTGACGGTGGTCTACAAGGGCGGCTTCCCCGCGCTGATGGACGTCATCGGCGGCCAGGCGCAGGTCAACATCGGCTCGCTGATCCAGACGCTGCCGTTCATGGGCGGTGCCAATCCGCGTGTGCGGGCGCTCGCAACCACGGGACTGAAGCGCGCCGCCGCGGCGCCCGACCTGCCGACCGTCGCCGAGTCCGGCATCCCCGGCTTCGAGGCGAATAACTGGTGGACCGTCGCCGCGCCCGCCGGCACGCCTCCCGCGATCATCAACAAGCTCACGACGGAGATGGCGCGCTATCTCAAGCTGCCGGAGACCCTCAAGCGCTTCGAGGCGGAAGGCGTCGAGGCCGACTATCTCGACCCGGCGGGGGTGCGCAAGATGCTCCCGGTCGAGATGGCCAAGTGGAAGAAGGTGGCGGCGGCGGCCAACATACACATCAACGAGTAACGCCCGTACGGAGATATCGGCTGCCGCCAGGAATATCCGCGGCCTGGTGCCCGAGTTGACGAAATAGAGCCACGCTCGATTTTCACCCATCAAAGGAGCTGACCAATGAAAAGAAGCATCGGGTTGCTGCTGCTGGCGGCATGGCTCATCCTGACCGGAGTCATTCCGCTGATCAATTTGAGCTTCAACTATCTGAGTACCGCGATGGCGGTCCTCGCCATCGTAGCCGGCGTCTTGCTCGCTATTGGCCGATAGTCCCTGCGCAGGAGCGATCACGTCGCGATAGCGACGGTTCCGCACGCGCGGCAATAGCGCCGACAAGGGGCAAACAGGAAGAAGGAACTCCATGAAGAAAAACCGATCGGCCCCGCCGGGCAGGCTGGCGTTGGCGCTCGCAGTCGTCCTGGCGGCCGGTTGCGCGGCGAAACCGCCTGCGGCGCCGCAAGCCGCAAAGGAACCGGCAAAGGAATCGATTCGCGAGGAGGCGGTGCGCTTCCGCGGCGCGGACGTGGAGTTGACCGGGATACTCTTCGAGCCCGCCG
>DATFVY010000287.1:0-12264 GCA_035259925.1 Burkholderiales bacterium | reverse complement strand
GTCTACGACCGCGCCGGCGAGGCGTGCCAGCGCTGCGGAGCCAGGATCAGGGGAATAAGGCAGGGACAGCGCTCGACCTACTACTGTCCCAAATGCCAGAAAGCCTGAATCACGCCTTCTCGGCGATCAGCCGCAGATACTTGGCGTGGAGCTGCTCTTTCGTCTCCACGTGGTTGGGGTCGAGCGGGATGCAGTCCACCGGGCAGACCTTCACGCACTGCGGCTCGTCGAAATGGCCGACGCACTCCGTGCAGCGCCGCGGGTCGATGACGTAGTACTCCTCGCCCTGCGAGATCGCCTGGTTCGGGCACTCGGGCTCGCAGACGTCGCAGTTGATGCACTCGTCGGTAATGATCAAGGCCATGGGCGTCGTAAATGCGAATCAGCCATCAGCGTGATGGGGGGCCCACCGCTCTTATTTGCCGAGCGTCTTGATCTTGGCTTTGAGCTGCTTCGCGACATGGGGCGGCACGAACTTGCTCACGTCGCCGCCCAGCACCGAAATCTCGCGCACGATGGTCGCGGAGACGAACATGTATTGCTCTCCCGGCGTCAGAAACAGGGTTTCGACACGGGGGTAGAGGCCGCGGTTCATGCCGGCGAGCTGAAACTCGTACTCGAAATCGGACACCGCGCGCAGGCCGCGGATCACGACCCGCGCATTGTTCTGCTGCACGAACTCCATCAGCAGCCCGGAAAAGCCATTGACCTCGACGTTCTTCAGGTCCTTCACCACCTCGCGCGTCATCGCCACGCGCTCGTCGCGCGTGAAGAAGGGCTTCTTGGCGCTGCTGTCGGCCACGGCCACGATCACCGAGTCGAACAGCCGCGCGGCGCGCCGTATCAGGTCCTCGTGACCGAGCGTGATCGGGTCGAAGGTTCCGGGGTAGACCGCCTTGTGGTTCATGATGGTCGCGCCTTCAGCAATTGATATTTGACCTGTCCGGCCCTGCCCTGCCGATGCACTTCCCATTCCGGCGCCGGCTCGCGCTCCGGCGCGCTTTCGTAGTAGACCAGCGCCCCCGCTCCCAGGCGCGGCGGCAGCAGCGGCGCAACCCGCCGCCAGTAGTCGGACTTGAACGGCGGATCGAGAAACACGACGTCATACCGGTCCGTGTCCGAGCGCAGAAATTCTAGCGCATCCGCTCTTGCCAGTTCTACTGCGCCGGCCTTCAGCAGCTCGCGGCTCGCCTGCAGGGCGCGAAAGGTTTGCGCGTCGCTTTCGACCATCACGACGCGCCGCGCGCCGCGCGAGGCGGCCTCGAATCCCAGCGCCCCGCTACCGGCGAAGAGATCGAGGCAGGCTCTCCCGGTCAGGTCCTGGCCGAGCCAGTTGAACAGCGTTTCGCGCACGCGGTCGGGAGTCGGTCGCAAGTCGCGGCGGGCGGGGAAGGTGATCAGGCGGCTGCGCCAGGCGCCGCCGATGATCCGCACCCGGTTCCGGGTCATGGGGCGGCGCGGCCGCGGCGGCTCAGCGCGCGCCGGCGTCCGCCGCCTTCGCGGGCTCGCCTCCCACCACGACCGTCACCATGCGGTCGGGCCGGATGCGGCGCTGGAAGGCGTCGCGGATATCCGCCGTGGTGACACGCTCGACGTTCTTGACGAAGTCATCGAGATAAGTCAGCGGCAGGCGATAGAAGCCGATCAGCGCGAGGTACTCGTGGATCTTGCGGTTGCTGTCGATGCGCAACGGGAAGCCGTTGACGATGTTGCGCTTGGCCGCAGCAAGCTCCTCCTCGGTCGGCCCGGTCTTGACGAATTCCGCGAGCGTAGCTTGCGCCACTTCGAGCGCCTGCGTCGCCTGGTCGCGGCGGGTCTGCATGCTGATGACGAACGGCCCCTCCCGCTGGAGCGGATAGAAGTAGCTCCCCGCCGAGTAGGCGAGCCCGCGCTTCGACCTCACTTCCTCCATGATCCGGGAAACGAAGCCGCCGCCGCCGAGCACGAAATTGCCGACGAACAGCGCGATGTAGTCGGGATCGGTGCGCGAGATGCCGGGTGCACCGATAATGATGTGCGCCTGCGCTGCGTGATGCGGGATGGTGCGCGCCGTGCCGGCCGCCAGCCCCTTCACCGGCGGCAGCACCGGCTCCTCTGCGCCGCCCTTGGGCAGCCCGCGCGTGACCTGCTCGGCAATGGCCTCCGCTTCGGCGCGCGTGACATCGCCGATGATCGCCACCACGGCGTAGCGCGCCACGTAATGGCGGCGGTGGAACTGGACCAGGTCCTCGCGCGCCAGGGTCTGCACGGTTTCCACTTCGCCGGTATCGCGCAACGCGTACGGGTGGTCGCCATAGGCCAGGCGATAGAAGGTGCGCGCGACGATCGTATCGGGCTTGATGTCCGCTTCCTTGAGCGAGCCGATCAGGCGCACCTTTTCGCGCTCCAGCACCGCGCGGGGAAAAGCGGGAGCGCGCAGCACGCGCGCGAAGACATCCAGCGCCTGCTGGCGCTCGCGCGCGCTCGATAGCGTGCGCAGGGACAGCCCGGCGCGGTCGTTGTCAAAGCGCCCGCCGAGCTGCGCGCCGACGTCGGCGATGCGCTGCTCGACGTCGTCCTCGCTCATCTTGTCGGCCCCCGCGCGCAGCAGCCGCTGCGTCATGCTGGCGGCGCCGGCCTTGGCCGGCCGGTCGTAGCCGGCGCCCGCCGGAAAATCCACGCTCAGGTCGAGCATGGGCAGGCCGTGGTTCTCCACGAAATAGACGCGCGCGCCGTTGGCGGTCTGCCAGTGCTGGATCGGCAGGATGGCGGATGCAGGGCTCGCCGCGACGGCGAGCATTGCCGGCAGCGCGAGCGCGATGAGCCTATTGAACATGCTTCAATCCCGGCGGCGGCGGCTTCCGCTTCACGCCCGCGAGCGGTTGCGGGTCGAGCGTCGCGATGGTCAGGGCATCGTCCCGGAAGTACTTGCGGGCCACATCGCGCACCTGCTCGGCGGTGACCTCGCGCAGCTTGCGCAGCTGCAGGTCCACCGTGCGGTGGGAGATACCGGCGGCTTCGAGGGACGCAATCTGCCGCGCCTGCGCCAGCATGGAGTCGCGCTCGTAGACGTGCTGGGCTACCGCCTGTGCCTTGGCGCGCTCCAGCTCCTCCTGGGTCACGCCGTGCTCGATAATCTTCGCCATCTCGCGCCGCAGGCCCGCTTCCACCTCGGCCGCGCTCTTCCCCGGCGTCGGGGTCGCGCTGAGGTAGAAGAACCCGGAACCGCGCGCGATGCCGTCGTAGCCGGCATCCGCCGCGCTGGCAATGCGCTCCTTGCGCACCAGCGTGCGGTTGAGCCGCGCCGCCTGGCTGCCGTCGAGCACGGCCGCGAGCATTTCCAGCGCATACGGCTCCGTGTCGCGCTCGGCATCGCGCAGCGCCGGCGCGCGGAAGACCATCATCACGTACGGCAGCTCCGCGGGCGCCTTGACCGTGACGCGTTTCGCGCCGAGCTGGGGCGGCTCCTCCTGCGGCTTGCGCACGGGCAGGCTGCGCGACGGAATTCCCCCGAAATGCTTGCCGGCGAGGGCCACGACCTGCGCCGGATCGACGTCTCCCACGACGATCAGCGTCGCGTTGTCGGGCGCGTACCAGTGCCGGTAGAACTCGCGCGCGTCCTCGACCCGCATGTTCTCCAGGTCGTTCATCCAGCCGATGATGGGATTGCGGTAGGGATGGGCCGTGAGCGCGGCCGCCATCAGTTGCTCGTAGACCAGCGAACGCGGCCGGTCATCCGTGCGCAACCGGCGCTCCTCCATCACCACCTTGATCTCCTTCGCGAATTCCTCGGGCGACAGCGTCAGATTCGCCATGCGGTCAGCTTCCAGCCTCAAGGCGAGCTCGAGCTCCGACTTCTGCAGCGCGGCGAAGTAGCCGGTGAGATCGTTGCTCGTGAAGGCATTGTCGCGGCCGCCGGCGGCCGCGATGAGCCGGGAGTATTCTCCGGCCGGAACGCTCGCCGTGCCCTTGAACATCATGTGTTCGAGCACGTGCGCCACGCCTGTCACGCCAGTGACCTCGTCCACGCTGCCAACCTTGTAGAGCAGCAGCATCACCGCCACCGGCGCGCGCCGGTCCGGCTTGACGATGACACGCAGGCCGTTCGCGAGCTTGTCTTCCACGGCATCGCTCGCGGCCGCGGCCCACGGCGCTGCCGAGAGCGCGAGCAGCGCACACAAGAGTTGCAATCCGCGTCTGAAAGAGCGCATCGGCTACCTGTCCACGTCCCGGGCTAGAGCCGGTGTCAATAATCCCCAAAACCGGTGCATGAGGCTCTCATTGTCGCAGCAAGCAAGCGGGGCCGCACTCGCTCGTAATTGAGACCGGTTCTAGTAGAATTGTAACCAAATCGACGGGCCCATCACCTCATGCCCGGAGCACGGAGCGCGGTGGCGGCCTTTCCTGATTCGGTCCCACCCCACTCCGACCGCGCGACATATGCTGAGTTTCCGCAGGACTTCATCGAATGAAACCGGCTGGCTCGTGCGGCTGCGCGACGGACTCGCCAAGACGCGAGCCCAACTGGGCCAACGCATGGCCGCCCTCTTCGGCGCCGGGCGGCCGCTCGACGATGCCTTTTACGGCGAGCTCGAAACAGCCCTGATCAGTGCCGACGTGGGCGTCGCGGCGAGCGCTCACCTGCTCGCCAGTCTGCGGCAGCGCGCGCGGCGCGAGACGATCACCGATGCCGGCGGGCTCAGGCAGGCGCTGCGGGAAGCGCTGCTCGAGCTGCTCGAGCCGGTAGCGGTACCGCTCGAGACCGGCCCGCAACGACCGTTCGTGATCATGCTCGCGGGCGTCAACGGCAGCGGCAAGACCACCTCCATCGGCAAGCTCGCTCACTACTACCAGACGCAGGGCAAGTCGGTGCTGCTGGCCGCCGGGGACACCTTCCGCGCCGCGGCGCGTGAGCAGCTGGCGTCGTGGGCCGAGCGCAACAGCGTCGCGGTCATCGCGCAGAAGTCGGGCGATGCCGCCGCAGTCATCTACGATGCAATTCATGCCGCCGGCGCCCGTGGCACGGATATCGTGCTTGCCGACACGGCGGGACGCCTGCCGACCCAGCTTCACCTTATGGAAGAGATCAAGAAGGTGAAGAGAGTGGTCGCCAAGGCGCTGCCCGGCGCGCCGCACGAGGTACTGCTCGTGCTCGATGCCAACATCGGCCAGAATGCCCTGGCCCAGGTGCGGGCGTTCGACGCCGCCCTCGGTGTCAGCGGCCTCGTCCTGACCAAGCTCGACGGCACCGCCAGGGGAGGCGTCGTGGTCGCCATCGCACACGAGCGCAGCGGCAACCGCCCCATCCCGATCCGCTTCGTGGGCGTCGGGGAAGGGCTGGAGGACTTGCGGCCGTTTCGCGCAGAAGAGTTCGTCGGCGCGCTCTTCGATTAGCCGGAAACGCGCAAACCCCCGCCCCGGTGAGCGCTCACTAACGCCCGCGCCCGTGCTAACTGCATGATTTCATTCAGTCAAGTCAGCAAGCGCTACCCGGGAGGCCTGGAGGCGCTGCGGGGCGTCACGCTGACGATCGAGCGCAGCGAAATGGTGTTCATCACCGGTCCTTCGGGCGCCGGCAAGAGCACGGTGCTCAAGCTGATGGCGGCCATCGAGCGGCCCACCAGCGGCAGCGTCCTCGTCAACAACCAGAACATCGGCCGGTTGCGCGCGCGGGCGGTGCCGTTCCTGCGTCGCAATTTCGGGCTCATTTTCCAGGACCACAAGCTGCTGTTCGACCGCACCGCTTTCGACAACGTGATGCTGCCGCTCGCGATCACCGGTTTCCAGCGGCGCGAGGCGGCGCGGCGGGTGCGCGCGGCACTCGACAAGGTCGGCCTGCTGCCCAAGGAGAAGGCCTACCCGGTGCGGCTCTCCGGCGGCGAGCAGCAGCGGCTCGCCATCGCGCGCGCCATCGTCCACCGGCCCGCGGTGCTGCTCGCGGACGAGCCGACCGGAAACCTGGACGCCGCCTACGCGTTGGAGATCGGCGAGCTGTTCCGCTCGTTCAACCAGGTCGGCGTGACGGTGGTCATCGCCACCCACGACGAATCCCTCGCCGCCCGCCTCAAGCCGCGCCGTATCGCGTTGCGGGAAGGGAAAGTTGCGACATGAGAGCCTGGCTGTGGAATCAGCTCGACGCTTTCGGCACAACGCTCGCGCGCTTCGCGCGGGCACCGGTTGCGGCGCTGCTGAACTTCGGCGTGATCGGCATCGCGCTGGCGCTGCCGGTGGGTCTCTATGTGGCGCTCGACAATCTCAAGGGCCTGACGCGGACGCTCGCCTCGGATCCGCAACTGTCGGTATTTCTCGCGCTTGATGCTGGGCGCGCGGATGCGGACGGCATCGCGACGCGCCTCAGGCGGCACCCCGCGGTGCGCGAGTCGCGCTTCGTCTCGCGCGACGCCGCCCTGAAGGAACTGAAAGCGAGCACCGGGTTGGCCGATATCGTCGACAGCCTGCCGGCCAATCCGCTGCCCGACGCGTTCGTCGTGGTGCCGCGCGACCCCGCGCCGGAGGCGCTGGAAAGCCTGCGTGACGAAGTAAGTCGCTGGCCCAAGGTCACGCACGTGCAGCTCGACGCTGCCTGGGCACGGCGGCTGGAGGCAGGCCTGAGGGTAGCGCGGCTCGCGGTGTGGATCCTGGCCACTCTGTTCGCTTTCGCGCTGGTCGCGGTCACTTTCAACACCATCCGGCTGCAGATTCTGACGCGGCGCGAGGAAATCGAGGTCTCCAAGCTGATCGGGGCGACCGACGCCTTCATCCGGCGCCCCTTCCTCTATTTCGGCGCCCTGCAGGGGCTGGCGGGCGGCCTCGCGGCGTGGGGCATCATCTGGGTCGGCATCTATTTCCTCAATGGCGGGCTCGCCGACCTGTCCCGGCTCTATGCCAGCCCTATCGAGCTGGCGCACCTCGGCATCGAGGACAGCGCCAGCCTGCTCGCCTTCTCGGCCGCGCTGGGCTGGTTTGGGTCCTGGCTCTCGGTCAACCAGCATCTGGCCCAGATAGAGCCGAGCTAGCCGGACGCGGGCGGTAAGGGTTTGCTCCAAGCCCCTGATTTTGGGCGATTTTCGCGCCGAGTTTACGTAGTAAGCCCCTGAATAGATGGAACTTTCATCTGAGTTGGCACTCTCAAGTCTAGAGTGCTAGACTAGGCCCATCGAGGGGGTAAACATGACCAGCTTTGCATTGCCAGTACCGGTACCGTCGGTTGCCGGCAGCCTGGAGAGCTATATCCAGGCCGTCAACCGCTACCCGATCCTGACCCAGGAACGGGAGCGCCAGCTCGCCCTGCGTTTCCACCAGGAGGCCGATCTCGACGCCGCGCGCGAGCTCGTGGTGTCCCACCTGCGGGTTGTGGTCGCGATTTCGCGCGGCTACCTGGGCTACGGGCTGCCGCAGGCCGACCTGATACAGGAAGGCAACATCGGCCTCATGAAGGCGGTGAAGCGCTTCGACCCGGCGCGCGGCGTGCGCCTGGTGTCATTCGCCGTGCACTGGATCCGAGCCGAGATTCACGAATACGTCCTGCGCAACTGGCGCATCGTGAAGATCGCCACCACCAAGGCGCAACGCAAGCTCTTCTTCAACCTGAGGAGCCTGAAGAGCAGCCTCGCCAGCCTCGGCACCGAGGAAGCCAAAGCGGTGGCAAAGCAGCTCGGCGTCAAGCCCGAGGAAGTGACGGAGATGGAAACGCGGCTGTCCGGCCAGGACATCGCTCTCGAGCCCGCGGGCGATGACGACGAAGACAGCTTCGCCCCGATCGCCTACCTCGCGGCCGAGGACGCCGAGCCGGGGCGGATCCTCGAGCACGAGGAAACCGCGCGCCTGCGGGCGAGCGGGCTGGCGCGGGCGCTGGAGAGCCTCGATGCCCGCAGCCGCCGCATCATCGAAGCGCGCTGGCTGGGCGAGAAGGAATCTGCCACCCTGCACGAACTCGCCGACGAGTTCGGGGTGTCCGCCGAGCGCGTGCGCCAGATCGAGGCCAAGGCCCTCGGCAAGATGAAGGGGGTTATCGAGGCGCGCGCCGGCTGACCGCGCGCGGACTCTGTAATGAAGAGCCCCGGCCGAGGCCGGGGCTTTTTTGTGGGACCTGGCCTGGCTCCTTGTTTAGGAGCCGGCCAGCAGGAGCCGGATGTCGTGCAGGTAGGCCTGCGCGCCCAGGCCGTACTGGGCGAACAGGCGCACCCTTCCCTCGCGGTCGAGCACGAAGGTGCCCGCGGAGTGATCCACGCTGTAGCCGCTGCCCTCGACCGGGCGCTTCTGGTAGTAGATCTTGAAGGCCTTTGCCGCGCGCGCGGTCGCTTCCGCGTCCCCGTAGAGCCCGAGAAACGACGGGTGGAACGACGGCACATACTGCGAGAGCACTTTCTGTGTGTCGCGCTCCGGGTCCACGGTCACGAACAGCACCTGGAGCTTGTCGGCGTCGGGGCCGAGTTCCTTCATCACGCCCGCCATTTCGACCATCGTCGTGGGGCAGGCGTCGGGGCAGTGCGTGAAGCCGAAGAACACCGTCACGATCTTGCCGCGGAAATCCGCGAGCGTGCGCGGCTTGCCGTTGTGATCGGTGAGATTGAGCTCGGTGCGGAAGTCTGCGCCGGTCACGTCGGTGAGCCTGAATTTCGGCGCCGGCGCGCCGCGGTCGCAGCCAGCGAGCTGCGCGACGCCCAACGACAATAACAGGGCCAGGAAAACCTTCATGCGCGAGGCAGCGTGCCCGCCCTACAGCGGGAAACGGAAGTAGTGGTCCAGCAGCAGCGCCGCGAACAAGGCCGAGAGATAAACGATGGAGTAGCGGAAGGCCTGCCGGGCGACACGGTCGCTGTAGGCAAAATAGATCCTGAAGGCGTACGCCAAGTACACGGCATCCAGCACGAGGGCGGCGCCAAGGTAGATGGCACCGCTCATGCGGGTGACGAATGGCAGCAGCGTCACCGCGGTGAGGATCACGGTATAGAACAGCACGTGCAGGCGCGTGAATTTGTCGCCGTGCGTCACCGGCAGCATCGGCACGCCGGCCTTGGCGTATTCGTTCTTGCGGTAGAGAGCAAGCGCCCAGAAATGGGGCGGCGTCCACGCGAAGATGATGAGAAACAGCAACAGGGCATCAGGCGCGATCTGCCCGGTCACCGCGGTCCAGCCCAGCACGGGCGGCATCGCCCCGGAGGCGCCGCCGATCACGATGTTTTGCGGCGTCATGGGCTTGAGGATCACGGTGTAGACGATCGCGTAGCCGATGAAGGTGGCGAGCGTGAGCCACATCGTCAGCGCGTTGACCCACTGATAAAGGATGAAGAGGCCCGCCCCGCCCACCGCGCCCGCGAACAGCAACGTCTCGGCCGAAGTCACCCGGCCCCGCGGCAGCGGCCGGCCGCGGGTTCGGGCCATGACCGCGTCTATCTTCTGCTCGACCAGGCAGTTCACCGCCGCGGCTGCGCCCGCCGTAAGCGCGATGCCGAGCGTGCCCGCGATGAGCGCGTGCAGCGGCACCATGCCCGGCGTCGCGAGGAACATGCCGATCACCGCCGTGAAGACGATGAGCGACACTACGCGCGGCTTGGTGAGCTGGTAGAACTGCTGGATCCGCGAAACGGGCGGCTGGCCTGCGAGACTGGAAGACATTATCGGGTGGCCGTTTCAGCCGGTGACCGCTGGAAGACGGCGAAGTTTAGCATCACCAGCGCGACCAGCAAAAGCGCCGCGCCGCCGTTGTGCGCCACCGCCAGCGCGAGCGGCAGGCGGGCGAGGACGTTGGCGATCCCCAGCGCAGCCTGCGCGGCCAGCAGCGCGAGCAGCAGTCCGCCGCACAGGGCCAGCGCGGGCACGCGCAGGGCCGCGGTCGCGAGCGCGCCGAGGTACAGGATCGTGACCAGGGCGCCCACACGGTGGGTCCAGTGGATGGCGACCAGCGCGTCCTGCGAGAGCGGCGCTCCGGCCGCCGTGACGCCCAGCTCGCGCAGCACGTGGAAGGCGTCGGCAAAATTCATGTCAGGCAGCCAGCGGCCGTGGCAGGCGGGGAAGTCGGGACACGCGAGCGCGGCATAGTTCGCGCTGACCCACCCGCCCAGCGCGATCTGGGCGGCCACGACAGCCAGCCCCAGCGCCGCCCACGGTCGCAGCGCCCGCGCAGCCTCGGGGGACGCCGCGGGTGGATCAACCTCGCGCAGCGCGAGCCACGTCATGAGTGTCAGCGTGGCCATGCCGCCCAGGAGATGCAGGACGACGATTGCGGGCTTGAGCAGCAAGGTCACCGTCCACATACCGAGTGTCGCCTGGAACGCGACCACGGCAACGAGCAGCGTGGCGAGCCTGGGCGAGCGTCCGATTTCCCTGCGGCTGCGCCAGGCCATGACGGCGATCGCGAGTATCAGCACGCCCAGCGTCCCCGCGAGGTAACGATGGAACATTTCCTTCCACGCCCGCGCCTTGTCCAGGGGAGCGCCGGGATAGGTCTGCTCGGCCACTTCGTCAGGCACGCCGAGCAGTTGCCCGTAGCAGCCGGGCCAATCCGGACAGCCCAGCCCCGCATCTTCGAGGCGCACGTAGGCGCCCGCCACGATCACCACGAAGGTAAGGACGACGCCGGCGAAGACGAGAGCGCGGTACATCACCCGATCCTCGAGGCCCGGAGCAGTCGCTGCAGGTCCTTGATCATCCCGCGCGGATCGGGATCGCGGGGAAAACGCAGCATCAGGTTGCCCAGCGGGTCCACCACGTATATATGGTCGGACGGCTTGCCCGGGGCCGGGAACAACTGCACCAGGCCGGTGTCCACGCGCACCACCCAGGTGCCCGCATACGGCTCCATCGCCGCAGCGCGCGGCGCGACGCCATCCGAGACCAGCCACGCCCGCTCCACGCGCTCCATTTCCTTGCCCTGGGTCAGACGCAGTTGCCGCATGTAAAGCAACTTGCGGTCGCACGTCGCGTCGCACCGCCCGGAATCCAGCGACACCAGCACCCACTTGCCCTTCAATTGCGACAACCGGAACGGCGTGCCGTCAGCGAGCGCCAGCGGAATATCGGGCAGCGGCCGCGGCTCGATCAGCTCGCCGTAGTTCACGCTGCGGGCGGGCGGCCAGAAATAATACAAGAGGTAGGAGGCCGCCACCGGCGCCGCCGCGAGCGCGACGATCAGCCACAGGACCGTGCGGCTGCGCCTAGCGGGGGCGGCGTCTGACATGCGTCACCAGGTAGAACACGAGCACCGTGGCGGCGAGCGCCAGCCACTGGAACGCGTAGCCGTAGTGCTTGTTGACGCCCAAATCGGGTGGATCCCACTCTCGCACGAGCCCGTCCTCGAGCAAGCTCTCCTGCTGGATCATGACCGGCTGGATGGCGATCGGGAAGGCCGCCCGGTAGCGCTCGAGCGTCAGGTTCTGCCAGATCCTGCCCTCGGTGACATCGGCTGAGAGCTCGAGGAAGCGCCGGCCCGGCACCACCGCCAGCCCCGTGACCTGCACCGTTCCCTCGGGCGTGGCGACCTCCGGCAAGCGGTCCCGCACGGACGAGCCGGCGACCCAGCCACGGTTCACCAGCACGTAGCGGCTGCCGCCGTCCGCCGTCTTGCCGATCTCGAGCGGCATCACCACGTGGAAGCCGGCGACGCCGCGCCGGATGCGGTTGTCGATGAAGACGGCGTAGGCCGGCGCGAAGCGCCCGCTCGCGGTCACCCGCCGCCACTCCAGGTCTTCCGCCCGGGCGCCGGCGGCGCTCAGGGCGATGGCCGGCCCGCGCGCGAGCGATTCCAGCTTCGCCGCCAGCGCCTCCTTCTCGTGCGCGCGGTTGAGTTGCCAGTTGGCCGCCGCCAGCGCCAGCGCCATGCCCGCGACGGCGGCAAGCGTCGTGATAAGGCGGGGCCGGAATTCGTAGGGGGCGGGCAAGTGGTAAGGTACAGGCTTGAGTTCGGTCAGTCGGCTGCCGGGGCGCCCTTGAAGATCATCGTCATCCTGTTTCTCGTCTTCATCGTCGGCAGTCTCTTTTCGGCGCTCTACTTCCTCGTCCGCGACAAGGGCCAGGGCACCCGCACGGTGAAGGCCCTCACCGTCCGTGTCACGCTCTCGGTCATCCTGTTCGCGCTGCTGATGCTGGGCATTTATACCGGTTTCATCACCGACAAGCTGCAGTAAAAAAAACGCCGCGCTCGTAGCGCGGCGTTCGTCTCCCTGCTGGTTTCCCTTTGTTCTTGGTGCGCCTTGTCGAGCTTTGTTCTTGGGTTTCTTATTCTCGGCTTATAGCATGTAGACGAAGATGAACAGCCCGACCCAGACGACGTCGACGAAGTGCCAG
>DATFVY010000286.1:0-2416 GCA_035259925.1 Burkholderiales bacterium | reverse complement strand
TGATCCACCGGGGCGCGCAGGGTGAGGCGCCCGTCGCGACCCTCGAGCTCGCGCCAGGCGCCGCGCACCTCGGCCCAGAAGGGCTCGGTGCGCTCGAAGTAGCGCGTGCCGTCGCTGAAATCGTAGTCCTTGATCCGCTCGTAGCGCGCGACCCCGTACTCGCGCGCCAGGAACGGCATCGCGGCGCGGGCCTTGCCGCCGTCGAGCGCGAGCTTGAGGTTGTTCTCCTCCTGCACCCAGCCGCCCGGCGTGATGGTGTGGCGGTTCGTTCCCACCAGCACGTCGTAGTCGTTGCGCACGCTGAATTCCCGGCGCGGCAGCGGGCGCCAGGTCTCGCCGCCGATCCAGGTGGAAGTGCTGTCGCTGTGCTCCCAGCGCCCGGTCGCGGCATAGCGGGGGGAGTCGTCGACCTGAAGCACGCTCTGCGACCAGGCGCTGCGGCGCTCCTCCGCGGCCACCGAGCGGCGCACCCAGGTGTTGGCGCCCTGGTAGACCAGCAGGGTTTGCGGCTCGAACCGCCATTCCTGGCGCCAATGCCGCACGACCGCCGGCTCGCTGACCTTGCCGCCCTCCAGCTGCATGCGCATCACCAGGATGTGCTGGAGCGCGATGAATTCCCCCCGGTCCTCGGCCACGTAGACGTACTCGGTACCCCAGCTCTGATAAGGCGCGTCCGGCTTGAGGGCGGAGTCGTAGCGCACCACTTCCAGGAAATCGAAGCTGACCCGGTAGGGCCCGGCCATCGCCAGTATTGCCCGCCGGTCGCGCTCGAACGGGCTCAGGCCGGCCTCGCGCAGGCGCTGCCATTCCTTCCCGGGCGCCGGCTCCAGCGTCACGGGTGCGCCGCGGGTACTGGCGCCGCGCGGCCTCAAGGCGCCTTCCCCCAGCGGCCAGGCGAACGTGAACTGGCCGGGTTTCGTGGCCGGCGGCTCGCCGGCGTAGGCGGTCGATGCCAGCAGGGCGAGGGCGATCAGCGCCCGGCCCGGGCGTGACCTGCCTTCCGATCGAGGGGGGATGTGCATGTCTCTATGACCGCGTCTTTCCGGGTACGCTCCATGCGCCAGCGGATAATGTGGCGTGGCATGGTCCGGTCAACTGGATTTTCGCGTTGAACGTTAGTGGCCATCAGGGGACCCGCGCGACTAGTTTAAAATATGCGGCTGCAAGCACAAAGGAATCCGCCCATGGATGACAACAAGGCCAAGGCGCTGGCAGCAGCGCTGTCCCAGATCGAGAAGCAGTTCGGCAAGGGCTCGATCATGCGGCTGGGCGAATCCGAGATTTCCAGGGACATCAAGGTCGTGTCGACCGGGTCGCTCGGGCTCGACCTGGCGCTCGGCATCGGCGGGCTGCCGCGGGGACGGGTGGTCGAGATCTACGGGCCGGAGTCCTCGGGCAAGACCACGCTCACGCTGTCGGTCATCGCCCAGATGCAGAAGATGGGCGGCACGGCGGCCTTCATCGACGCCGAGCACGCGCTCGACCCGCAGTACGCGGGCAAGCTCGGCGTGGACGTGGGTCAGCTGCTCATTTCGCAGCCCGACAACGGCGAGCAGGCGCTGGAAATCGCCGACATGCTGGTGCGCTCCAGCTCG
Organism: Burkholderiales bacterium; assembly: GCA_035259925.1. GTDB lineage: Bacteria > Pseudomonadota > Gammaproteobacteria > Burkholderiales > SG8-41 > SG8-41. The sequence continues at coordinate 821 of DATFVY010000286.1, read as the reverse complement.
ATCGACGTGGTGGTGATCGACTCGGTGGCTGCGCTCGTGCCCAAGGCCGAGATCGAGGGCGAGATGGGCGAGCCGCAGATGGGCCTGCAGGCGCGGCTCATGAGCCAGGCGCTGCGCAAGCTCACCGCCAATATCAAGCGCTCCAATACCCTGGTGATCTTCATCAACCAGATCCGCATGAAGATCGGGGTGCTCTTCGGCAACCCCGAGACCACCACCGGCGGCAACGCGCTCAAGTTCTACGCCTCGGTGCGCATCGATATCCGCCGCATCGGCTCGATCAAGAAGGGCGAGGAGGTGGTCGGCTCGGAGACCCGCGCCAAGGTGGTCAAGAACAAGGTCGCGCCGCCGTTCCGGCAGGCGGAATTCGACATTCTCTACGGCGAAGGCATCTCGCGCGAGGGCGAGATCGTCGAGCTCGGGACCAACCACCGCATCCTGGAGAAGACCGGCGCCTGGTACACCTACGGCAAGGACCGTATCGGCCAGGGCAAGGACAATGCGCGCGACTACCTGAAGGAGAATCCCAAGGTAGCACAGGAAATCGAGGCGAAAATCCGCGCCGCGGCCGGCGCCGCCGCGGCGGCGGCACAGCCGCCGGCCGCAGCCCCGTCACGCGCGGAGGCGAAGGCCGAGAAGGCCGAGGCGAGGAAAGCCGCACACTAGAGCAAGGATGAAGGCGGAAGGCGGAAGGATGAAAAAAGCCCCGCCGGGGAGGGGGCGCCTGCGCACGGTCATCCTTCATCCCTCATCCTTCATCCTTCCGGGCGATGGCTGAAAGCCTTCGCGCCCGGGCGTTAAAGCTGCTGGCGCGGCGGGAG
>DATFVY010000285.1:0-5563 GCA_035259925.1 Burkholderiales bacterium | reverse complement strand
CCATCGTTCACACGAAAGGGAAAGAACAATGAAGACCACGATCCTCGCCGCGGCCCTCGGCCTGGCATTTTCCGCGGGCGCGTTCGCGCAGGCCGGCACGGTGCAGCGCGACGTCAACCAGCAGGAGCGAATCGAGCAGGGTCTGAAGTCCGGCCAGCTCACTACCCAGGAGGCCTCCCGCCTCGAGCGCGAGGAAGCGCGCGTCGAGCGCGACCAGGCGCGCGCCATGCAGGACGGCAGGCTCACGCCCGCGGAGAAGGCGCGCCTCGCGCGTGAGCAGGACAAGGTCAGCCGCGACATCTACCGCGAGAAGCACGACGCGGAGACCGGCAATCCGAACTCCGCCTCGTCGCAGCGCATGCAGGCGGACGTGCAGCGCAATATCAACCAGCAGAAGCGCATCGAGCAGGGCCTGCAGTCGGGCAGCCTGACTACCCGCGAGGCCGCGAAGCTCGAGCGCGGCCAGGCGCGCGACTCGCGCATGCAGGCGCGCGCCGGCGCGGACGGGAACGTGAGCGCGGGCGAGCAGCACCGCATCCAGCGCGCGGAGAACCACCAGAGCCGGCGCATCTACCGCGAGAAGCACGACGGCCAGGCGAAGTAGCCGAGTGTGCAGGAGTGGACAGCGCCGCGAGTAGGCAGGCGATATTATGCTGAAAACAATAGCCAGCAGCGGCCACTACAAGAACGACCAGGACTGGTCTCTAGGAGGAAGCATGCACATCAGAAACGTACTTCTCGCCGCCTTATGCGCTTCTCTCGCCGTCGCAGCCAGCAGCAGCTTCGCCCAGCAATCGCAGAAGGGTGCCAAAGCCGGCGGTGAGCGGGTTTGCCAGGAGGACGCGAAAAAATTCTGCAGCAATGTCCGACCCGGAGCCGGGAGGATCTATAGCTGCCTGACCAGCCACAATGCGGAGCTCGCACCCGCGTGCCGCGAGCGGCTGGCGGCGGCCAAAGCGCGCTACGACGAGTTCGTTAACGCGTGCAAGAGCGACGCCGAAAAATACTGCAAGGGTATCCCGCCTGGCGCGGGTCGCATCCTTTCATGCCTGAAAGGACGCGAATCCGATCTGACGGCCGGCTGCAAGGCGCAATTTCACCGCGCCGGAGCCGATACGACCGTCACACAGTAGGCGCCTCGGCCCGCAGCGACCCGTAGCGACCTTAGGCGCTCAGCTGGCTCCTGATCGGGAGCTGGCGGATCCGCCTTCCGGTCGCTGCGAAGATCGCATTGCACAGCGCTGGAGCGATGGGCGGCACGCCTGGCTCGCCAGCACCGCCGAGCGGCGCGCCGTAGTCACCGGGAATCATGTGGACGTGGATCGCCCTTGGCGCCGCGTTCATGCGCAGGACCTCGTAGTCGTGGAAGTTGGTCTGCTGCACGCGCCCCGCCTTGAAGCTGATCTCGCCCAGCAGGGCGTTGCCAAGCCCCATGATGCACGCGCCTTCCATCTGCGCGCGCACGCGCTCGGGATTGATCTGCGCCCCGCAGTCGATCGCGATATCGACGCGCGGAATCTGCAGCTGGCCCTTCGTGTCCACGGCGACTTCGACGACCGCGGCGACGTAGGTGACGAAGCTGTAGTGAGCGGCAATGCCGAGGCCCTGGCCCTTCGGCAGCTTGCGGCCCCAGCGCGCCGCCTTGGCGGCCGTTTCAGCCACTGTGCGCAGCCGGCCTGTATCCACTGGGTAGAGCTTCGGATCCTCGCCGTGGTTCCAGGTGTCGTTCACCGAGCGTGGATCGATCTGGCGCGGAGGGCCAAGCAGCTCGAGCAGGTAGTCCTTCGGATCGCGGCCCGCGGCGTGCGCGAGCTCGGCCACGAACGACTGGATCGCGAACGCATGCGGAATGTTCGACACCGCACGGTACCAGCCCACACGGGTGTGCGCGGCGGCCTCTGGATTCTCGACGCGCAGATTGGGTATGGCGAAGGGCACGTTGGTGAGCCCCATGCCGAGCTCGATGGGCGACTCGAGCTTGTTGTCGGGCCCGAACAGCGCCATCAGGGTCGGGCCTACGCTGCGATGCAGCCATGCCACCGGCTTGCCATCCTTGTCGAGGCCGGCTTCCAGGTGCTCTGCGGATACCGTGTGATAGAACGAATGCTGCAGGTCATCGGTGCGCGTCCACACGACCTTCACCGGCTTGCCGGGCAGCTCCTTCGCGAGCAGCGCAGCTTCGGTCGCATAGTCGGCTTTGGATTTGCGGCCGAATCCCCCGCCCAGCAGCGTGACATGCACGGTGACGTCTTCGCGCTTCAGGCCCAGCCGTTTGGCGACGTCGTTGCGCGCTGCCTCGGGGCTTTGCACGCAGGACCAGACCTCGCATTTCCCACCCCGGATGCGCGCGGTGGCGGCCGGCGGCTCCATCGACGCCTGCGTCAGGTGCGGCACGTAGTAGTCCGCTTTGAGCTGCTTTGCCGCAGATTTCAGCGCCGCGTCGACATCTCCGGCGGTGCGGATCTGCTTGCCCGGCCCGTTTGCAGCCTTAGTCAAGGCCGCGCGGTAGGCATCGGAGTCGTAGGCGGCATTTGCACCGGGGTCCCACTTGATGCTGAGCGCTTCCCGACCTTTCATCGCCGCCCAGGTGTTTTGCGCGATGACGGCCACGCCCGCCAGCGGCTGGAACGCCGAGGGAATCGCGGTGTCCTTGATCTCCACGACTTTGACGACGCCGGGCACTTTCATGGCCGCCGCCGCATCGAAAGAGGCGACCTTGCCGCCGTAGACCGGCGAGCGCGCCACCACCGCGAAATGCATGTCCGGCAGCACCACATCCTGGCCGTAGACGGCGCGGCCGGTCGTCATCGCCATCGCATCGACGATGCGCGTGCGACCCTTGCCGATGTAGCGGAACTCCTCGGGCTTCTTAAGGCGCAACTCGCCGGGCTTCGGCACCGGCAGCTTCGCAGCGTCCGCGGCAACTGCGCCGAAGCCGAGCTTTCGGCCGCTCCCGCGGTGCACCAGCTCGTGGTTGCGGGCTTCCACTTCGGAGGCGGGCACGCCCCAGCGTGCGGCCGCCGCCGCCTCGAGCATGGCGCGCGCCGCGGCGCCGCAGCGGCGCATCGGCATGAAGAAGTGGCGCGTCGAGCGCGAGCCGTCGGTGTCCTGGTTGCCGAAGCGCAGCTCGTCGCCGGGCGCCTGCAGCACGCGCACCTTGCTCCAGTCGGCCTCGAGCTCATCGGCGACGATCAGCGGCATGCCGGTGCGGACTCCCTGGCCCATCTCCGCGCGGTGGCAGGTGATGCTGACGATGCCGTTCGGGGCGATCGACACGAACACCAGCGGGTTGTCTACGGCGCCGTTCGGCATGCTGTCGGGGCCGAATTTTTCCTGGCCGAAGACATGGGTCCAGCCCGCCGACAGCGCGAGACCGCCCGCGGCCGCCGTGACCTTGAGAAACTCGCGACGCGAAAGCTCGTTCGCACCCATGGTCAGGCTCCTTTCGCCGTGGCGGCGCGCTTGATGGCCGCCTTGATTCGCGTATAGGTTCCGCAGCGGCAGATATTCCCGGACATTGCCGCGTCGATGTCGGCGTCGCTCGGCGAGCCTTTCTCCTTGAGCAGGGCCGCGGCCTGCATGATCTGCCCGGACTGGCAATAGCCGCACTGCGGCACTCCGAGCTCGCGCCACGCGACCTGAAGCGGGTGCTGGCCTTTCGCATCGAGTCCCTCGATGGTAGTCACCGACTTGCCGTCCGCTACCTTCATCTGCGTCTGGCAGGCGCGCACCGCCACGCCGTCGAGATGCACCGTGCATGCACCGCACAAGGCTTGTCCGCAGCCGAACTTCGTGCCTGTCATCTGCAGCACGTCGCGCAGATACCAGAGCAGCGGCATGTCCGCGTCGCCGTCGAACGAGCGCGCAGTGCCGTTGACCGTGACCGAAACCATGGTTTTCCTCCCGGGGGTGGTGACGCCCGGGAAAGTCTAGTCCTCGATCGTCGCGATGACAACGAATCTGCGGGCAGCTTCAGTTCAGAGTAAAGCGCACTACGTTCTCTTCGCAGTACTGCACCAGCTTGGTTTCGACCCGCAGGTCGGGCGGGATGCAGTCCTCCAGCGTGCGCTGCGCTTCTTCCTGGTCTTTCGCGTGAACGAGAAGGATGACGCCGATTTCGTAGGTTTTCATGGTCCTCGGCAGAGGCTTTGGCCCCTACCCTCCGTTGGCTGCGTTTTCCATGACCTCTAGCCTCGATACGCGACCAAGTGTGGGCGCTTTCCGCGCGGGTTTGAATCGGACGGTGGTGCTATTTCCGCGGGTTTCGCTTAATCCTTTTGTCTTAACGAGGGGGTCGGTCCGGGGTAGGGTCCCGGATACGGTCCGGGATAAAAGCGGTCCCGTCCGCGGATCTTGGCCTGGTTGAGGGCGCGCTCGCCCCGGGCGAAGAGCGCTGCGGGGCCCTCTCCGCCGGGTTCATGCACCGCGATGCCGATGCTCGCGGTGAGCGTCACCGCCACGCAATCGATGACGTAGGGGGCGCGGCATCGCTCGAGGAGAGCCGCCGCGTGCTTCGCCGCCGCCGCGAGGTCCGTGACCTCGAGGAAGGCAGCGAAGTCATCCGATTCGAGACGCGAGAGCGTGGCGCTGGCGCCCAGGGAGCGCGCCATGCGCCCTGCTGCCTCGCGCAGGACCCGGTCGCCGAGGTCGCGGCCGAGCCCCGCATTCACGCTGTCCATGCGATCGAGGTCGATGAGCAGGAGCGCGAGCCTGGCGTTCCGGCGCTCCATGTCCCTTACGGCTCGCACCAGGCGCGCTTCGAAAAGGACCCGGTTCGGCAGCCAGGTGAGGGGGTCGAGACCCGGCAGGTGCGGACGAGTAACCATCGGTTGTGAAATAGTGGAACCGACAGTGTGCACCGCACCCCGCCCTTGATGCTACTGTCCTTCGCCGATGCCGCTTGGCGATGAAAAACAAGGGTTTAGCAAACGCCTGCGCGAAAGCCTGAAGCGCGCCCAGCCGGCCGCGGAGGGCCCGGCGGCGCTGGCGCGGGAATTCAACCTGCGCTACGACGGGACCCCGGTCACGGTCCAGGCGGTGCGCAAGTGGGTGAGCGGGCGCGCCTTACCCTCGCAGGACAAGATCCGCGCGCTCGCCCTCTGGCTGGAAGTGTCTCCGCAGTGGCTGCGCTACGGCGAAGGCGAGACGCCTCCGGCCCGCACGCTGCGGCAGGAATCCGCGGCGTACCGCGCGGACGCCGGATGGGTCGCAAAGAAGTACGAGGCCCTCAACGACGGGCACAAGAAGATGGTGGCCGAGCTCGTCGTGGCGCTGCTGAGGCTCGAAGGTAAGCGCTGATGTAGCGGTGTCAGTTCAGGGTCACGCAGCGCAGCAGGTTCTCTTCGCAGTACTGCACTTCCTTCGCTTCGACCCTCAGATCGGGCGGGATGCACGACTCGAGGGTGCGCCGCGCTTCTTCGAGGTCTTTCGCGTGAACCAGCAGGATGACACCGATTTCGAAGGTTTTCATGGTCGGGACGTGTTCCATCACGGGCTCAACATCATCTACGGTCCACGTTCCCGACCAGATGCAATGCCTTTGGACGGGAAGCGCTGATCAGTT
>DATFVY010000284.1:0-2210 GCA_035259925.1 Burkholderiales bacterium | reverse complement strand
CTGCTGCCCCTCCGCATCGGCTTTCATGTAGCTGCGGTAGTGGTAGATGCGAAACGACTGGTGCAGGCAGAGCACGAGCAACCACCCGAGCAGCACCGCGTGAGAGACATGGCCCCACATCACAGCGACGAGCGCTGCTCCCGCCACCAGGGACCCGATCGTAGTCGTTGGAGAGTGCAGGTATACCGTGCGCACCTGATCGGCACGGATCTGGGCGCGGCGCCGCGGGTCGGCCCGATGGGCGGCTGTTGCGGAATCGCGCTTGCTCAACGCCATGTTCGGTGTCCGGGCCTCGACCGCGTCTCTTGCTACGCGGCGACCGTCAGTCCTGCCCGCCGGCGCCGACCCGACGGGCGGCTCTCACGCTCGAAGACCGGTTGCGCCGTGAGCCATTGCGGCAATGCGGCGCCGCTCGCGTCGGTTACACGCCACGGCGTCATGACCCGGGCGAATTCTTCCTCAGAGTCGAAGTCGGAGGTACCGAGCGGCACGGTCTCGGAGGGAGGAGCGTCGCTGCCCGCGACGAGCGAGCGCGCAGGGTCCGGCGCGGGGTCCACGGACAGTGTGTCGATGGTGCCGAGCAGCGCAGGGAACCAGTACCCGCCCGGCACGAAATAAGAGAGATCGTCGGCCAGCTTGCGCAAGCGGCGCCACGGGGCATAGACCTTACTGATCACCTCGCGGTAGGCGCCAACGAACTCATCCAGCGGCGCGCGCGCGGGCCGCACGGTAAGCGTATAGCCCGTGAAGTCCCGCAGCAGGGCATTCGGCAGCAGTACCGGATCGCGCTGCGCAGCCAGGCGGCGGAAATGCGGCGTCCCCGGTATGGGAGACTCGAAGCAGATGAACCTTGGTATGTGCAGTCCGCATGCTTCGAGATGGGCCGGGATTGCCTGCAGATAGTCGAGATCGTCGGTCAGCGGGCTGATCATCAGCCCGGAGATCAGCAGGATTCCGTTGCGCCGGCAGTTGTCGATCACCGCGCGGATCTTCCTCACGACGTTCTGGCTCTTGTTCATGTCCCGGATGGTCACCGGGTTGAAGCTCTCCAATCCCACGTAGAGCACGCGGCAGCCGGCGCGCGACATCATTTGCACCAGCTCCGGGTTCGCGGCCACGTTGAAGGTGACGGCGGCGTACCACTGCAACCCGAGCGGCGTCAGCGCCGCGCACAACTCGCGCAGGTACGCAAGGTTTCCGCCCAGGTTATTGTCGAAGAAACCGATGACCCGGTGCCGCCAGGGCTGCCACCGACTGCGCACCGCTTCCTGTCCGCGGCGGATGTCTCTCAGCACATCGGCGACCGGCCGGATTTCGTGGCGTGTTCCCAGGCCCGTCAGCACGCAGAATTCGCATTCGAAAGGACAGCCGCGCGTCGCCTCGAGGCAAAGCGGCGTGTAGGACTGGCTGTTGACCAGGTCAAACCTCGGTGGCCGCGCCTCTTCGGAGCGAAAGGCGTTCGAGGTGTAGCGCGCTTTCAAGGCGCGCCGCGCGAAGTCCGCGCGGACCACGGGGATGCTGGCTTCTGGATCGCCCACCACCACCGTGTCGAAATAGGGCTGGCACAGGTCCGGGTACGCGCTCGCGAGCGGCCCCCCGTAGACCGTCTTCGCTCCGCGCCGGCGCCAGTAGTGGGACACCTGGCGCGCGCGGTCGAAGTCCGGGTGCAGACTCGATATGAACAGCAGGTCGTAGTCCCGGCGCCAGTCGGGATCGCGCCAGGTCTCGTTGATGATCTCGACCTCATCGCCGCGGGGCAGCAGCCCTGCAAGCAGGGGACCTATCCCCGGCTGCATTGCAAGGCGGTTCTTCCGGCCCCGGCGGTGGTAATCGACGTAGACGGAAATGATGCCGATCTTCATGCGGGCCGTCCGTGCTGTCCTGTAGTCCGCGCCGGGCCCGGCGCGCCGGCTCATGCGGCGGGCAGCTTGAAGCCCAGCTTGCTGACTGCGATCACGGCCTGGGTGCGGTTCGTGACGCCGAGCGCCTTGAGTATCGCGGTAACGTGAATCTTGACCGTGCCCTCGGCGAGATTGAGCTCGCGGCAGATGATCTTGTTCGGCTTGCCTTGCACCAGCAGGGTCAACACCTGCGATTGGCGCTCGGTGAGCCCGATCTCGCGCGGGTCGCGCAGCTGCGCCGGGCTCGTGGCGAGCTGCGGCGCCGCGGGGGGGATCGAATCGTGCTTGCGCAGCAACTCCGGTGGCAGG
>DATFVY010000283.1:0-2675 GCA_035259925.1 Burkholderiales bacterium | reverse complement strand
CTCGCCTTCGACTTCGGCACCCGGCGCATCGGCGTCGCGGTCGGCGACTTCGAAACCCGCATCGGGCATCCGCTGGCGAGCATCACCCAGTCCGAAAATCGCGCGCGCTTCGCCGCGATCGAGCGCCTGATCGCCGAATGGCGGCCGGCATTGTTCGTCGTTGGACTGCCCGCCCACGCCGACAGCGCAGAGCATCCCGTCGGCCGGCTGGCCCGGCGCTTCGCACAGCGCCTCGCAGGCAGGTTCGGCATCCCCGCCGAGCTCGTGGACGAGCGGCTGACCTCTCACGAGGCGGAAGGCATGCTGCGCGCTTCCGGCGCGCGCGGCGCGCGGCTCAAGGCCGGGCTCGACGCGGTTGCCGCCCAGCGCATACTCGAGACCTACTTCGAGAACATCCGGGAGAGCGGCAGATCGTGAGAGCGGGAGAGCGAAAAGCAAGGACGCGTCTTTTCCCCCTCCCGCTCTAGCGAAGCGACGCCCTCCCGCCCTTACGGCCGTTCGGTCTTTGTGGTAGTCTTGCCCCCCGCGAAAACCATAAAGATGCCCGGCAACCCGTTACCTGACGCCGAGCAGCTGCTGAAAGCGCTGATCGAGCAGATGCGGCCCGCGGTAGGGCCGGAAACGGGTTTAATAGGCATCCATACCGGCGGCGTCTGGGTCGCCGAGCGCCTGCACCAGGCGCTGAAGCCGAAGATTCCCTGCGGCTTCCTCGATGTCTCCTACTACCGGGACGACTATGCGGCGCGCGGCCTCAAGCGCGACGTCAAGCGCTCCGAGATTCCGTTCGAAGTCGAGGGCCGCGACCTGATCCTGGTCGACGACGTGCTCTACACCGGCCGCACCATACGCGCGGCGCTGAACGAGCTGTTCGACTACGGCAGACCGGCGAGCGTGAAGCTCGCCGCCCTGGTGGATCGCGGCGGGCGCGAGCTGCCGATCGCGGCGCAGTTCGTGGGCGCGCGGCTGGACGCGGATCCCGCCAAGAGCGTGGACCTGGAGCGCGGCGCGAACGGCAGGCTGTCATTCGTGATGAGCGCGCGGGAAGCCTGATATGTGGCTCAACCCCGCCAATCCGCAGCTCGACAAGAAGGGGCAGCTGCACCACCTCCTCACGCTGGAAGGGCTGCCGGCGGAAATCCTGTGGCAGATCCTCGACACCGCCAGATCGTTCGTCGGGAGCAAGGTGAAGAAGGTGCCGCTGCTGCGCGGCAAGTCGGTGTTCAACGTCTTCTTCGAGGCCTCCACCCGCACCCGCACCACTTTCGAGATCGCCGCCAAGCGCCTCTCGGCCGACGTCATCAATCTCAACGTCTCCGTGTCCTCGCACAACAAGGGCGAGAGCCTGCTCGACACCGTGGACAACCTGTCGGCGATGCACGCCGACATGTTCGTGGTGCGCCACAGCGAGAGCGGCGCGCCGCACTTCATCGCGCGGCATGTCGCACCCGATATTCATGTCATCAACGCCGGTGACGGGCGCCATTCGCACCCGACGCAGGGCCTGCTCGACATGTACACCATCCGCCACTTCAAGAAGGACTTTTCCAACCTGCGGGTGGCGATCGTGGGCGACGTGCTGCATTCGCGGGTAGCGCGCTCGCAGATCCACGCGTTCACCACGCTGGGCTGCCCCGAGGTGCGCGTCATCGCTCCCAAGACCCTGCTGCCCGCCGGCGTGGAGCAGCTCGGCGTGCACGTCTACCATGACATGCGCCAGGGACTGAAGGACGTGGACGTGGTGACGATGCTGCGCCTGCAGAACGAGCGCATGCAGGGCGCGCTGCTGCCCTCCGCGCAGGAGTTCTACAAGTCCTACGGGCTGACCGACGACAAGCTCGCGCTCGCCAAAGCCGACGCGATCGTGCTCCACCCGGGACCGATGAACCGGGGCGTGGAGATCGACTCCAGCGTCGCCGACGGCAAGCACTCGGTCATCCTGCCGCAGGTGACTTTCGGCATCGCTATCCGCATGGCGGTGATGAGCATCATGGCGGGCAACAAGTGAAAATCCATATCAAGGGCGGGCGTCTCATCGACCCGAAGAATGGCGTCGATGCGAAAAAGGACGTCTACGTAGCCGCCGGCAAGATCGTCGCCATCGGCGAGGCGCCGAACGGCTACAGCGCCAACCGCGTGATCGACGCGACGGGGCTCGTCGTCTGCCCGGGGCTGGTGGACCTCGCCGCGCGGCTGCGGGAGCCCGGCTTCGAGTACCTGGCCACCCTCGAGTCGGAGATGGAAGCCGCGGTCGCCGGGGGCGTGACGACCCTGGCGTGCCCGCCCGACACCGATCCCCCGCTCGACGAGCCCGGGCTGGTCGAGATGCTCAAGTACCGCGCCAAGAACCTCAACCGCGCGCGGGTCTACCCGGTGGGCGCGCTCACCCACGGGTTGAAAGGCGAACGCCTGACCGAGATGGCGGAGCTGGCAGACGCCGGCTGCGTCGCGTTCTCGCAGGCGGATGCCCCTTTCGCCGACAACCAGATTTTCTACCACGCGCTGCAATACGCGGCGACTTTCGGCTTCCCGGTATGGCTGCGCCCGCAGGACCCGGCGCTGGCCCGGCACGGAGTGGCCCACGACGGCCAGGTCGCGACGCGCTACGGGCTGCCCGGCATACCGGTATGCTCGGAAACGGTCGCGCTCTCGACCATTCTGATATTCGTGAGGGAAAC
>DATFVY010000282.1:0-4087 GCA_035259925.1 Burkholderiales bacterium | reverse complement strand
CGACTGCGATCGCGTCAGCGCATTCACTTTCGGCACGCGGCTCACCAACATTACCCGGCAGCTGCGCTTCCGGGATCCCGACGCCGCCCTGGCGCAGGTATCCCGCGCGGTCAGGGACTGGTCGGGCGGCACGCGCATCGGGGCGTGCCTCAAGGAATTCAATATCCGCTGGTCGCGCCGGCTGCACGGAGAGGCCCCGGTGGTGCTGCTCATCTCGGACGGGCTCGACCGGGAGGAGGCAGCGGACCTCGCGCGCCAGATGGAGCGGCTGCGCAAGTCCAGCCGCAGGCTCATCTGGCTGAACCCCCTGCTGCGCTACGAGGACTTCGAGGCCAGGCCGGCCGGCATCAAGGCCATGCTCCCGCACGTGGATGCCTTCCTTCCCGTCCACAACCTGAACAGCTTGTTGGAGTTGCAGCGCATCCTGCAGAATGGCCTTCAGTCTTCGGCCAGGAGCCCGCAGCTCGAGTCGTACCTCGCTTCGATTTGAAGCCGCGCCGGGCGGCGATAGGGGAAACCATTATGGAAATGACAGGCGAGCAGCTGGTCCCGTTGCCGCAAGCCGCGACGTGGAAAGCGCTGAACGATCCCGACGTGCTGAAGGACTGCATCCCGGGCTGCGAGATGATCACGCGCGTGTCGGACAACGAATACGATCTGGTGATGACGGCGAAAGTGGGGCCGGTCAGCGCCAAGTTCAAAGGCAGGATGACGGTCACCGATTCCGATCCGCCGAATGCCTACACGCTGAAATTCGAGGGCCAAGGCGGAGTCGCGGGGTTCGCCAAGGGCGAGGCAAGCGTGAAGCTGATACCGCAGGACCCCGGCACGCGCCTCGCCTATGCCGCCAAAGCCAACGTGGGCGGCAAGCTGGCGCAGGTCGGCGCGCGCCTGATCGACGGAGTTGCCCGGCAGATTGCGGAAAAGTTTTTCGAGGCGTTCAACAAGCGGGCCAGCAAGAAACCGTGACGTTCCATCATTTCCTGGTTTCGGCCGCGGCGGCGGCACTTGTTGCCACCGCCGTGCAGGCGCAGGGCTATCCCACGAGGCCCATACGGATGGTGGTGCCCACGTCGGCGGGCGGCGTAACCGATTTCGCGGCGCGCGCGGTGTCGCCGCAGCTTGCGCAGGTCCTGGGACAGTCGATCGTCATAGACAATCGCGCGGGGGCCGGCGGCATGCCCGGAACCGATGCCGTGGCCAAGGCCAATCCTGATGGCCACACCCTGCTCGCGGTCTTCGATAGCTTCGTTTCCAACCCTTACGTCTTCGGCAACGCTCCCTATGACATCGTCCGGGATTTCGCGCCGGTGTCGCTGCTCATCCAGGGGCCGCAGCTCGTCGTCGTCCATCCCAAGCTCGATGTAAAGACCTTCAAGGACTTCGTCGCCCTCTCGAAATCGCGGGCAACGCCCCTCAACTACGCGACGGCCGGCGCCGCCAGCTCGAGCCGGCTTTCCGTGGAGCTGTTCAAGGCGACGGCGGGCGTGGACGCCACACTGGTGCATTACAAGGGGGGCGGGCCGGCGCTGAACGACCTGCTCGGCGGGCACGTCGAGGCGATGATCGCGTCGGCCGGCCTGGTGCTGCCGAGCGTGCGCGCAGGGCGGTTGACGGTGCTGGCGGTCACCTCGAAGGAGCGCAGCGCGCTCGTTCCCGGCGTGCCGTCGGTGAGCGAGTTCTACCCGCAGTTCCAGGCGCAATCGTGGGTGGGCGTGCTGGCGCCGGCCGGCACGCCGGGGGCGGTCATCCAGCGCCTGAACGGCGAGCTCGCCCGGATCCTGGCGGACGCCGCCATGAAGGAGCGCTTCGGGACGCAAGGCTACGAAGTCGTCGGCAGCACGCCGGCGTATTTCGGCGAATGGATCCGCGGCGAATCGGCGAAATGGGGCAAACTCATCCGTGATCAGAAGATCACGGCTGAATAGGGAGCAGGAAATGCTGAAAATCTGGGGCAGGACGACCTCGATCAATGTGCAGAAGGTGCTGTGGTGCTGCGCCGAGCTCAATCTCAAGTACGAGCGCGTGGACGCAGGGGGCAAGTTCGGCGTGAACAATACGCCCGAGTACCTGGCGATGAATCCCAACGGGCTGGTGCCCACGATCCAGGACGACGGCCTCACCTTGTGGGAATCCCACGCGATCGTCCGCTACCTCTCCCGCAAGCACGGACGGGGCACGTTGTGGCCCAACGACGACAAGACGTGCGCCAACGCCGACCGCTGGATGGAGTGGTACAGCACGACGCTGTGGCAAAACCTGCGCCCGGTGTTCTGGAACCTGGTGCGAGTCGAGCCCGACAAGCGCGACATGAAGCAGGTCGAGGATGCGCGCAAGAAGATGGCGGACAACCTCAAGATGGTGGAGCTGAACCTCGCCGACGGCCCGTACATGGCGGGCAGCGCCTTCACGATCGGCGACATTCCCATGGGCGTCGCGCTGCACCGCTGGTTCCTGCTGCCTATCGAGCGTCCCGACTACCCGCGGCTGGCGGCCTATTACGAGCGGCTCAAGCAGCGGGGGGGCTTCGCGCAGCACTGCGCCGCTCCGCTTTCCTGATGAAGCGTGACGCGATGGACCGTGACGCGAAACTGCGTGACGCGATGCGGCGTGACGCGGCGAAGCGAGCCTAACCTGGTGAACCTTACAACCGGCGTCGTGCCCGCCCTGTCGTGTCACGACTCACCGTGTCACGGTTTATCGTGTCACACATCATATGAGTGAAGCGCGCACCTACCGCTATTACGAATTCGTGATGGCGGCGTTCGTCACGGTGCTGATCTGCTCCAACCTGATCGGCCCGGCGAAGATCGCGCAGCTCGACCTGCCGGTGATCGGCACGTTCATCATCGGTGCCGGCGCGCTGTTCTTCCCGATCTCTTACGTCTTCGGGGACATCCTCACCGAAGTCTACGGCTACGCCCGCGCACGCAAGGTGATCTGGGCCGGCTTCGCCGGGTTGGGATTTGCGTCGTTCATGGCCGCGGTGGTGGTGGCGCTTCCGCCGGCGCCGTTCTGGCAGCACCAGGGCGCCTACGACGTCGCTTTCGGCTCGACCTGGCGCATCGTGGCGGCCTCGATGTTCGCGTATTTCTGCGGGGAGTTCGTCAATTCCTACACGCTTGCCCGCATGAAAATACTGACGGCAGGAAAATGGCTGTGGACCCGCACCATCGGCTCCACCATCGTCGGCGAGGCGGTGGACTCGGCGCTCTTCTACCCCCTTGCCTTCTACGGTAGCGGCATCATTCCCGACGAGAAGCTGCCGCTCGTGATGCTCGCCCAGTTCGTGGCGAAGGTGACCGTCGAGGTCGTCTTCACTCCCGTCACCTACGAGGTCGTCGCCTGGCTCAAGCGCGCCGAGCAGGAGGACTACTACGACCGGAACACGGATTTCAATCCCTTCACGCTCAAGACGTGAGCGGGCGGGATCAGTCCCCGGCGGGGAACATCCGGAACTCCACCACGGACGCCATCTTCGACAGCGATTCAGCCAGCCGTTTCACGTCCTCGGCGCGACTGGTGCGGACCACCATCAGGTACTCGGTGAACGCGGCGGTGGAGTTATAGCGATAGCTCAAGTTGGCGATGGAAAAGCCCTGCTCGGCGATGAAGCGCCGGAACTCGTCTTCGGGCATGGCGCTCGCACGCGCAAACCGCACCTCGAGATGGCGATAGTAGTGTCCCGGCACCTTGCTCTCTATCCAGCGGAACAGCGACAGGGTCAACAGGGTGAGAACGGTGGTCACCACCAGCGGGAAATAGAAACCGATGCCTGCGAGGATGCCGATCGCCGCCGTGATCCAGATCGAGGCGGCGGTGGTCAGTCCGCGCACGGTCAGGCCTTCCTTGAAGATCACGCCGGCGCCGAGGAACCCGATGCCGGTCATGATGCCCTGCGCCATGCGGGTTGGATCGAGGGCCACGCGGCCCGCGAACGACTCCGGGTACCAGTGCGCCTGGTAGAGCGTGACCAGCATCAGCGCGCTCGAGGCGACGCACACGAGCGTGTGCGTGCGAAACCCGGCGGGACGGCCATGATAGCTGCGCTCGAAGCCGATCAGGCCGCCGGCGCCGAGCGCGATCA
>DATFVY010000281.1:0-5056 GCA_035259925.1 Burkholderiales bacterium | reverse complement strand
AGCGCCTCCGAGCACAGCGCCATGGTGGAGGCGGTGCCCATCACCATGCAGGTGCCGGCCGACGGACACAGCTGGTCGTTCACCGCGTTGATTTCCTGCTCGCCGATCTCGGCGGCGCGGAACTTTCCCCAGTAACGCCGGCAGTCGGTGCAGGCGCCGAGCCGCTCGCCGTTGTGCTCGCCGGTGATCATGGGGCCGGTCACCATGAGGATCGCGGGCACGTTGGCGCTCGCCGCGCCCATCAGCAGCGCCGGCACGGTCTTGTCGCAGCCGCCGATCAGCACGCAGGCGTCGAGCGGCTGCGCGCGGATCATCTCCTCCGCGTCCATCGCCATCAGGTTGCGCAGGTACATGCTCGTCGGGTGTGCGAACGACTCGTGCAGCGTGATCGTCGGGAACTCGACCGGCAGCCCGCCGGAGAGCATCACGCCGCGCTTCACCGCCTCCATCAGCTCGGGAACCGTGCGATGGCAGGCGTTGAAGCCGCTGTAGGTGTTGGTGATGCCGATGATGGGCCGCTCCAGCGCGTCGTCGGAGTAGCCCATCGCCTTGATGAACGCCTTGCGCAGGAACAGCGAGAAGCCCTCGTCGCCGTAGGCGGTGAGGCCTTTGCGCATTCCACTCTTCGATTTTTCTTTCGCCATTGGGAGATTTTACCGCGATGCTACGGACGGCGTGACGGGTCAGGGCGCGTACATCGCCTTGCCTTCCTCCAGGGAAAGCCACCCCTTGATCGCGCGATAGAGCAGCCACAGCGCTGAACCCATCAGGACGAAGAAGCCGATGACGACGATCAGCGTCGCCAGCCCCACGCCCAGCCACAGCAGGCTGTACCAGAAGGTTCTGATCTGCCAGCGGAAGTGTGATTCGAGCCAGGTCCCGGCAACGTCACCGCGCTGGATGTAGTTGATGATGACCCCTACGATCAGCGTGAAGCCCAGCAGGAAGGACGCGATCTGCAGCGCATAGACGATCATGGTGAGCCGGCGCAACGACGCTTCGCGCGCGTCCACGGCGGCGGGCGCCCTCGCGACGCGGCCCGCCGCGGCCTCCCGCGCCTGCTCGCGCCGGATGAAAGCCCACGCCGCGATCGCGACCCCCGCGCCAGTGCCGAGTAGGATCAGCCCGATGGCGCCGAATATCGAGCACAGCAGCAACCACGCGACGTTAGGACCGACCGAGAGGATGCGCGGGGGGAAATTCCCGCGCACCACGATTTCGTGCCGCCCCGGCCGCGTCACCTCGAATTCCAGCACGGAAACCCGCTCCGTGCCGCCGCCCCTGATGGTCGAGCCGGAAGTGCGGCGCAGCGCCACGACCGCGCCGCCGCTGTCGGTCACAGTGATGTGCGCGCCGTCGGGCAGGTTCTTGCTGGAATCGTAGCTGCGGCCTTCGAAAACGGTCACGTGGTCGTTCCATACCACGTGCCGTCCCTTGGCCAGGTCGAGGGTCTTGCTCCCGGGGGCAACGAACTGGACCCCCTCGTCATAGTGGAATATGAGCGAGACGACCACGCCCGCGGCGGCCAGGAACCCGGCGAGCGCCACCGCGCCCGCCAGCACGTACCACCCCTTGCCGGGGGTGCGGGCCGGTGCCGGCATGGGATTCTCTCAGGACCGCAGCGGGATCAGCGCGCGCCCGCCTTTCTCAACAAGTCGGCCACGCTGCCGTCGCCACCCCGGTTCGCGTAATCGAGCGTCGAGCCGCCCGGGCCACGCAGCGCGGCATTGGCGCCGCGGCTGAGGAGCAGCTCGGTCATCGCGGCGTCGCCGTTCATGGCAGCCGCCATGAGCGGCGTGACGCCGTTGGAATCCCGCCGGTCCGGCCACCACCCCAGGTCGAGCAGCTGGACGACCGCGGCGCGGTTGCGATACATGACCCCTGTCATGATGTCGTTGTAGATGGGCCCTGGGCCCGAGGCGACCGGGACTCTCGACCACTCGATCTCGGGCGGAGCGGGTCTTGGCGCTGGCGCCGGGCGCGGCTCTGCTTTGGGCGCCTCCTCCACGGGTGCCGCCGCCGTTGTCACCGGCTCCGGCCCGGGCGCGGGCTTCGCCTTGGCCGCGGGCGCTGCCGCGGATTTCAGCTCCGCACTGACGGGCTTGGCTGGCGCGGCGGCCGGTTGCGCAGGTGCGGGCTTGATCTCCACCGACGCAGGCTTGGCGGGCGACTCGGCCGGCTGCGCCGGCGCGGGCTTGATCTCCACTGTGGCGGGCTTGGCGGGCGATGCGGGCGGTTGCGCTGGCGCGGGCGCCTCGGCGGACTTCACCGGCGCAGCCGGCTCCTTGACCTCAGCCGGGGCGACAGGCGCGGCGGCAACCTTCGTCGGTGGGGCATCGATCGCGGGCGCGGTGGGTTGGGCGCCGACCGGCGGCGGAGCCGGCTGGTCTGCCGCCGGAAAGGCAGGGTCGGGCGCCGGGGCCTGCGCCACGGCCGGCTTCACCGCCGGCTTGCCTTTCTGCGCCGCCTTCATTGCTCTTTCCATCTCCGGAAGGTAGATATTGGCAACGTAGTAGTAACCGGCGACGGCCGTGAGCAGTATCGCCCCCAGCGTGGCGCCGACCGCCTTCTTGAAGCTGGACGGACCGGCGCGCACGACCACGCAGGTCGCGATGATGTCGTGCAGCGCCTGCTTGCGCGAGGTGAAGGCGGCGAGCAGGAAGCCGATGTAGAAGGGAATGGCCGAGATGATCTTCGCGAGGTTCCGGCCGAGCGAGCGCAGGAACGAGACGCGCTGCCCCACGGCGTCGGTGACCTGGAGCCCGAGGAGCTGCTTGCCGAACGTCGCCTGCCGCGCGGAGCACTCCAGGATCGGCCAGTAGAGCAGCGACGCGATGACGTAGATCGCGGTGGCCAGGGCCGCGAGCCCCTCGTCCACCAGTGACGCGAGGATCACGAGC
Organism: Burkholderiales bacterium; assembly: GCA_035259925.1. Lineage (GTDB taxonomy): Bacteria > Pseudomonadota > Gammaproteobacteria > Burkholderiales > SG8-41 > SG8-41. The sequence continues at coordinate 2,156 of DATFVY010000281.1, read as the reverse complement.
ACCATCGCCGCAATCATCAGGATGGCGTTGTCGACGATCAGCGCGGCAAACCGCGACCAGAAACCCGCGTACGCCAGCTCTCCGCCGCCCATCGTGACCGGCCCATCTGCGGGGAACTCGACCACGCTGCGTCTGATCCCGAACATGACCCGGCCCTCCCCTTGGAAGCGCTCGTCCAACCAATGATACTCTCTGCCCTTTCCAGGTACAAGTTGCCAGGTTGAACGTTGTACCTTGGACCTTGAACCTTGGACCTGCGAATGAAATGAAGCCGACGAACCTGCTATTCATCCTGTCGGACGAGCACAGCAAGCGCGTGCTGGGCTGCGCCGGGCATCCGCTGGTGCGCACGCCGAATCTCGACGCGCTCGCGGCACGCGGCACGCGCTTTACGCACGCCTACACCAACTGCCCGATTTGCGTGCCCGCGCGCGCCAGCTTTGCCACCGGCCGCTACGTGCACCAGGTGCGCTGCTGGGACAACGCCATCGCCTACGACGGGCAGCCGCCGTCGTGGGGACAGCGGCTGATCGAGCAAGGGCATCACGTGGCCGCCATCGGCAAGCTGCACTACCGCGAATCGCAGCCGACGCGAAACGGTTTCAACGAGGAAATCCTGCCGATGCACATCGTGAACGGCATCGGCGACCTGCTGGGGCTGATCCGGGACGAGCTGCCGCGCCGGCCGGGCTCGCTCAAGCTCGGTCCCGAAGCCGGACCCGGCGAGTCGGAGTACACGCGCTACGACCGCAGCATCGCCGACGAGACGGTGAAATGGCTGGAACACCAGGCGCCAAGGCACAAGGGCAAGCCGTGGGCGCTCTACGTCGGCTTCGTCTCGCCGCATTTTCCCCTGATTGCGCCGCCGCAGTTCTACTCCCTCTATCCCGAAAGCAGGGTGCCGTGGCCGGACATGTACGATCCCGCTGCGCGCCCGCGCCACCCGTTCCTGGACGCGATGCGCAAGTGCTTGTGCTTCGACGAGCCCTTCGATGCGGCGATGGTGCGGCGGGCCATCGCGGCCTACCTCGGACTGGTGTCGTTTCTCGATGACAACATCGGCCGGATCCTGCGCGCATTGGAGCAGACCGGCCTGGCCGAAAGCACGCGCGTGATCTATTCGTCGGATCACGGCGACAATCTCGGCACGCGCGGCTTGTGGGGAAAATCGACGATGTACGAGGAGTCGGCGGGCATCCCGATGATCCTCGCCGGTCCTGACGTGCCGGCGGGCGCTGCCTGCTCGACGCCCGTCACGCTGGCGGACGGCTTTCCGACTTTCCTTCACGGGCTCGGCGCGCGCCCCGATCCGCGCGACCGGGACCTGCCCGGCTCCTCGCTGCTCGATATCGCGCGGGGAAAGCTGCCGCAGCGCACGATACTGTCCGAGTACCACGCCGCTGGCGCGGTGACCGCCTCGTACATGATCCGGTACGGCCGCTACAAGTACATCCACTACGTGGGCCTGCCCCCGATGTTGTTCGATCTCGATGCCGACCCCAACGAGCGCTTGGATCTCGGGCGCGATCCGGCTCAGCGGCCGGTCATTGCCGAGTGCGAGGCGCTGCTGCGCAAGGTGGTCGACCCGGAGGCCGCGGACAAGCTCGCCCGCGCCGACCAGCGCGCCTGCATAGAGAGAAACGGCGGCAAGGAAGCGATCCTGAAGCGCGGGCACTTCCGCTATTCGCCGCCGCCCGGCGTCAAGGCGGAGTACCACAGTGACGCGGTGATGAAGTGACGCAGTGACGGGCTGCTCGCTACCTCGTCTCACTGCTTCACTCAGCCTTGATTCCCGTCGCCTTCACGACCTTGCCCCATCGCTCGTAGTCCTCGCGGATGAGCTGTTCCAGCGCCTGGGACGAGCCGTTCACGACGTCAATGCCCTGCGCGGCCAGCCGGGCCCGCGTTTCGGGCGCGTTGAACACTCGAGCGATATCCGCCTCTGCCCTGGCGACGATCGGGGCCGGCACCTTCGCCGGCATGAGCACCGCCGACCACACGTCGTGGCGATAGCCCGGCACGCCCGCTTCGGCAATCGTCGGCACATCGGGCAGCAGCGGCGAGCGTTGCGCGGAAGCCTGCGCGAGCAGGCGCAGCCGGCCCTCCTTCACCTGCGGGAGGAGCTGGTTGGCGGCGCCGAGAAACACGTGGACGCG
>DATFVY010000280.1:0-5089 GCA_035259925.1 Burkholderiales bacterium | reverse complement strand
CCCGGCCGACTGTCGGCGCCGTCGCCCGCGACCTTCGGGGTCTCGATTTCCTCTCCCGCGATATACATCAACTGCTCGGCCGCCGCGAAGCGGCGGTGCCACAGGAACCGCCGCACCTTGCCGTTCTCGGCGCGGAGGCTGAATTCCACCGGCACGGGACTCGCCTGGTCGAGCAGCATGCCAACGAGGGTCTCCGCAGCCCCGCGGTCGAGGGAAACCAGCTCGTGGAACGGCCGGGAGAGCTTCGTGCGCAGCTCGCGGCCGAGCACCTGCTCCCATGCGCCGTAGAGAAACCTGACGTTACCATGGAGGTCGAGACTCGCCATCAGGAGGCGCGAGTGACTGCCGGTGATCTCGCCGGCGCCGCGTTTCAGCCGAGAAGTCGTAATTTCCGAGGACACGTCGCCTTTTTCCGTATTGCGTGGATTGCGGGGCATGCCGGAACTGCGATGAACCCACCCGCAGAAGAGGGACCCGGTCGCATTCACGGTCAAGCAATCGGGCGCGGGTTCCTTGCAAGTTGACTCCTATTGTCGGGAGTCGTCTGTTGGCGAGCGTACACACGGAACCAGGCGCCTGATGCGCGGGGGACAGCAGGCTCCGGAGGGGCCTGGCATAGAAGGTTGGAAACCGCATTGAACCGCCAAGCCGCCGAAATGCAACCCGAATCTGATCGCTTCCTGGCGTCTGGGCGGTCAATTCAGGTCTTCACGGAGCGCAGGAACTGGGTGCGCGTCCTGGCGCCGGCCATCATGAACGAAAGGTCGGAGCCGGAGAGGATGAAGCGCATGCCGAAGCCGATGTACTTCTCCATCAGCTTGGGCTCGTAGACGCCGCCCATGCCGGGATGCTTGCCGTGCTTGCGGCAAGCGGCGACGACCGTGCGATACGCGTCCTCGACCCTGGGATCGGTGAAATTCCCGGGTATGCCCATCTCCGCGCACAGGTCGTTGGTGCCTATGAACAGCACGTCCACGCCGGGCACCTGCGCGATCGCGTCCGCGTTGGCGATCGCTTTCGGCGTCTCGAGCATGACCGAGACGAGCGTGAGGTCGTTCACCTGCCTCGTCGCCTCGCCTACCGGCACGCTCGCGAACCCGAGCTGCGGCTGCGCGCCCGCGACGGAGCGGTGGCCGAGCGGCGGATAGCGGCAGGCACGGGCGACACGGGTCGCCTCTTCGACGGTGTCCACGTGCGGGGCGACGATGCCCTGCGCGCCGTTATCGAGCAGGCGCGAGGCGTGGTAATGCTCGTGGCCGGGTACGCGCACGATCGGGGTGATGCCGGCGCTGAGCGCCGCCATCGCGAGCTGCGCGGCAAGGTCCACGTCGAGCGAGCTGTGCTCCATGTCGATGAACAGCCAGTCGAAGTCGCAGCTCCTGGCAACCGCCGCGATATCCACGGTGCGGCCTTGCCGCACGCCCATGCCGAGCGCGAGGCCTCCCGCTGCGAGCTTGTTCTTGGTGTGGTTGGGAATGGCGCTCATGCGAATTTTCCAGTCGTGATGGATGGGGAGGCGGCATTTTAACCGCTTAACGGAATGACGGCTGATGACTGATGACTGACGACGCTAGCGCACGGTCGGCTCCCCACCACTGGGTTGCCATCAGTCGTCACTCGTCAGTCGTCACCTTATAATTCGGGGATGAGCAGCATCCGCGTCCTCCCCGAATTACTGATAAGCCAGATCGCCGCCGGCGAAGTCGTCGACCGCCCCGCCTCCGCCCTCAAGGAATTGCTCGAAAACAGCCTCGATGCCGGCGCACGCGAGATCACGGTCCAGCTTGCGGGCGGGGGCACCAAGCTGATCAAGGTCACGGACGACGGTGCGGGCATTCCCCGCGACGAGTTGAAGCTCGCGCTTGCGCGCCACGCTACCAGCAAGATCGCCAGCCTCTCGGACCTCGAGCAGGTAGCGAGCCTGGGTTTCCGGGGTGAAGCGCTGGCCAGCATCGCCGCCGTCGCGCGCGTGGAGTTGACCAGCCGCCGCTCGGGCGACAAGCACGCTTGGACGGTGTCCGCCAGCGGCGCCGAGGTTACGAAAGCCGCTCCGGCGGCGCTTGCCGCGGGCACGAGCATCGAAGTGCGCGACCTGTACTTCAATACGCCGGCGCGCCGCAAGTTCCTCAAGTCGGAGGGGACCGAATATGCGCACTGCGAGGAAGCGTTCCGGCGCATCGCGCTCTCGCGGCCCGACGTCATGTTCACCCTTCAGCACAACGGGCGGGCCCAGCGGCGCTTCAAGGCGCAGCCCTTGCCCGAACGGATCGGCGCGGTGCTGGGTGACGATTTCCACGGGTCCGCGCTCCAGCTCGACGAGCCGGGCCCGGGGCTGCGGCTGCACGGCGCCATCGGCCTGCCGTCGCACGCGCGCGGCACGCGCGAGGCGCAGTATTGCTTCGTGAACGGGCGCTACGTGCGAGACAAGCTCATCGCGCATGCCATCCGCCAGGCCTACCAGGACGTGCTGCACCACGAGCAGCACCCTGCCTTCGTGCTGTTCCTCGACATCGATCCCGCCCAGGTCGACGTCAACGTTCACCCGACCAAGACCGAGGTGCGTTTCCGCGACTCACGCGCCGTGCACCAGTTTATTTTCCATGCGCTGAACAAGGCGCTGTCGCGCTCGGTCGCCGGCGCCGCGGCGCCCCGTGCCCCGGCCTTCACACCGCCTGTGGCACCGGCGCCCGTCATGCACCAGGCGGCGCTGGCGATGGCGGAACCGCTGGCCTTCTACGAAACCCTGTTCCGCGAGCCCCGCCCCGCCGCACCGCTGCCGGATGCGCAAGATGCTCCGCTGGGATACGCGCTGGCGCAGCTGTCGGGCGTGTACGTGCTGGCCCAGAATCGCCATGGCCTGGTGATCGTGGACATGCACGCCGCCCACGAACGCCTCCTCTACGAAAAGCTGAAGGGATTGCTCGACGCGCGTGAGATCCCGATGCAGCCGCTGCTGGTGCCCGTAGCGTTCAATGCCGAGGCGCTGGACGTCGCAACCGTGGAGGAGCACGCCGAGGTGCTGCACGCAATCGGCTTCGACATTGCTCCCGCCTCGCCCACCTCGCTCATCGTGCGCGCCGTGCCGGCCCTGCTGGCTGAAGCGGACGCCCGCCGCCTGGCGGCCGACGTGCTGCGCGACGTGCGCGAATACGGCGCAAGCCGGGTCCTGACCGAGCGCCGCAACGAGCTGCTCTCTACCATGGCCTGCCACGCCGCCGTGCGTGCCAACCGCAAGCTCACCGTCCCCGAGATGAACGCCCTGCTGCGCGAGATGGAGGAGACCGAGCGCTCCGGGCAGTGCAACCACGGGCGGCCGACGTGGCATCAGGTCACCCTCGCTGAACTCGACAAGCTGTTCATGCGAGGGAGGTGACGAGTGACAAGTGACGAGTGATGAGTGATGGGCAAATCCAGGCCCAAGGCCAAGGCGAAAGCCAAACCGAAGAAGTCCGCAAAACGACGCGCAGCGAGGAAGCATTTCCGGGCGGTGCCGAAGGCCGCCGTCAATGAGGCAAGGCCCGTCATCGCTCAAGTTATTGAGCAACCAGAAGCCACTCGTCACCCGTCACCCGTCACTCGTCACCCGGCAAAATCGCCTCCGGCGATTTTGCTGATGGGCCCCACCGCCGCCGGCAAGACCGCCGTCGCCGCGCGCCTCGCCGGGGAACTGCCGTGCGAGATCATCAGCGTGGACTCGGCGCAGGTGTACAAGGGCATGGATATCGGGACCGGCAAGCCGGACGCCGCGCTGCTGCGCCAGGCGCCGCACCACCTCCTCGACGTGATCGAGCCGCACGAGAGCTATTCGGCCGCGCGCTTCCGCGACGATGCGCTGACCCTGATGCGGGAAATTACCGAGCGCGACCGGATCCCGCTGCTGGTGGGCGGGACCATGCTCTATTTCAAGGCGCTCACGGAAGGACTCAACGACCTGCCCGAAGCCGATCCCATGATCCGCCTCGTGATCGAGACCATGGCCGACGAGGAGGGCTGGCCGGCGGTGCACGACAAGCTCGCGAAAGTGGACCCCGAGACCGCGGCGCGCCTCGAGCCCAACGACTCGCAGCGCATCCAGCGCGCGCTGGAGGTGTATTACCTCACCAGCAAGCCGATGTCGGAGCTCCTGAAGAAACCCAAGTACGTCTATTTCCCCTACACGCCGATCAAGATCTCGCTCGTGCCCAGCGACCGGGACATCCTGCACATGCGCATCGCGGAACGCTTCGACGGCATGCTCAAGGCCGGCCTGGTGGGCGAATTGAAGGGGCTGCGGGACGAGTACGGGCTGGACACCGGGATGCCCTCGATGCGCTGTGTCGGCTACCGCCAGGCCTGGGATCACCTCGAGGGCAGAATAGACGCGGCGGCATTGCGCGAGCAGGGCATCGCCGCGACCCGCCAGCTCGCCAAGCACCAGCTCACCTGGCTGCGCGGCATGGACGACGTCGTCGAATTCGACTGCCTCGCCGAGGACCTCGCGGACCTGGTGCTCGAATACGTCCGCCGCGAGCTCGAAGCAATCCTGGTGAGCTGACGCCGCCTATTCCAGGGCCAGCTCCGCAAGGGGCGGGCGTTTCAGGAGCCCCACGTACACGAGGCGCCTGCTGGCCCTGATTGAAGGCACGTCCCCCTCCCGCATGTGCAGGATATCCGCGGGGCGGACGATGCGCGGGTCTGCATCGGTAATGGGTACCCCGGCGTGGCGAAAGGACTGCAGCACCAGCTGCGAGCAGAAGAACTGGCTGCTGCGCGGGCTCAGCTGCTGGATGTTTCCAACGGCCCGGATGCATGCGTCGCGCGCCCCCGAGGGCGCCAGGGGTAGTTCGCACGCCGTCCGCGGTATCGTCAGCGGCACGTGCAGCATCAATCCCAGCAAGTTGAAAGGCGCGCCCACCTGGTTCAGGGCGTAAGCGCGGATTTCCCCGGCCTGCTCCTCGCTCAGGTCCGGGTAGCGCAGCGCTACCACCGCGATCTCGCCAGCGAGCAGTTCCTGGAATCCCCCGACGCGGACGCCCGAGGTCCGCGCCTCCACGATCTGGCCGTCCCCGATATAGAGGGCGGCATGGCTGATGGGTGCCAGGCTCATCAA
>DATFVY010000279.1:0-3172 GCA_035259925.1 Burkholderiales bacterium | reverse complement strand
CGGGAGTGCGGGAGGGCGGGAGAGCGCGAGAGCGGAAGCCGAGCCTGGCGCCATTCGCCATCCGCCATCCGCCATTCGCCATCAGACAGTCGCATCCGGAGTCGATTACCCTCCGTAGATAGACAGGAGTGCCGCGCCATGGCAAGGCCGGCCGCTCGCGGAGGGCAAGTGCATGACGCCGGCTCGACACGATACCGTTCGCGTTCACCCGCTGCTCGTCAGAATTACCCATTGGATCAATGCATTCGCGATCCTGATCATGATCGCGTCGGGCTGGCGCATCTATAACGCCTCGCCGCTGTTCGGCTTCACGTTTCCCGACGACTGGACGCTGGGCGGCTGGCTCGCCGGGGCCTTGCAGTGGCATTTCGCGGCGATGTGGCTGCTGGCGCTGAACGGGCTCGCCTACCTGGCCTACGGGATCGCGTCCGGCCATTTCCGGCGCAAGCTGCTGCCGGTCGCGCCCGCGGCGATCTGGCGCGACATGGCGGCCGCCTTGCGCGGCAAGCTCGCGCACGACGATCTGCGGGTCTACAACAGCGCGCAGCGCGCGGCCTACCTGGCCGCCATCCTGATCGGCGTCGTCCTCGTGCTGTCGGGGCTGGTGCTGTGGAAGCCGGTCCAGTTCCAAACGCTGGGCCTGCTGCTGGGCGACTACGAAGGCGCGCGCTACGTCCACTTCTTCGCGATGGCGGCGCTCGTGCTGTTCGTCGTCGTCCACGTCGTCATGGTGCTGGTCGTCCCGCGCACCTTCCCGTCCATGATCACCGGCCGCGCCCGCAATCCGGCCCCGGCCGACGGGAGCTCGGCATGAAGCGCCTGTTCGGCATGCGCGAGAGCCTCAAGGGCCAGTCCCGGCCGCTGATCGAGAGAATCGAGCGGCGGCTGTTCCTGCGCCAGGGATTGAGCCTGGGCGCGGTGGCGCTGCTGTCCGGCTGCAGCGTGACGGACGCGGAGTCGGTGGAAAAGGCCTTGCTGGCGATGTCGCGCTGGAACGACCGCGTGCAGGGGTGGATCTTCGATCCGAACCGGCTCGCGCCCGAGTTCCCGGAAAGCAGAATCACCATGCCGTTCCCGTTCAACGCCTTCTACGGCATGAGCGAGGTGCCGTCGGTCGATGCGGCGAGCTACAAGCTCGGGCTGGGCGGGCTGGTGCGCGACAGGAAGCCGTGGACGCTGCCCGAGCTCTACGCGCTGCAGCCGCAGGTGTCGCAGGTCACGCGCCACATCTGCGTCGAGGGCTGGAGCGCGATCGGCAAATGGAGCGGCGTGCGCTTCAGCGACTTTCTGCGGCGGGTCGGGGCCGACCTCACCGCGAAGTACGTGGGCTTCAAGTGCGTGGACGGCTACTCCACCAGCATCGACATGCCGACGGCGCTGCACCCGCAGACCCTGCTCACGTTCCGCTTCGCGGACCAGATCCTGCCGGCGCCGTTCGGCTTCCCGATGAAATTGCGCATCCCGACCAAGCTCGGGTTCAAGAACCCCAAGCATATCGGGGAGATTTTCGTGACGAACGAGTACCCGGGCGGCTACTGGGAAGACCAGGGGTACAACTGGTTCAGCGGGTCGTAAGCGGGGGTGTCGTACGGTCGTGTTTCTTGTTCAACCTTGAAAGGAAAATCATCATGAGAAAGCTGATTGCCGTCGTAATTGCATGCTGCATGTCACTCGCCGCGGGCGGCGCGCTGGCCCAGGACATGAAGAAGGACGAAATGAAGAAGGACTCCATGGGCAAGGGCGAGATGAAAAAAGACATGAAGAAAGACGCCATGAAGAAAGACACGATGAAGAAAGACACGATGGGCAAGGACAAGATGAAGGACATGCACAAGGACGGGATGGCGAAGGACAAGGGCGGCATGATGAAAAAGGACGAAATGATGAAATGAGCCGGCAGGGCGAATGGGAACCCAGGCCCTTCGCCCTTCCGACCTCCCGCTTGCCGGAAGTAGTCGCTCTCGCGATCAGCGCGCTTCCATCGCGCGGATGAAATCGGCGAGCCGCCGGCCCGGCTCATCGGGATAGCGGCGCTCGAGCCCCTCGAGCCCCGCGATGCGGTCGACGCGGAAATTGCGGAAGTCCTCGCGCCGCTCGCACCAGGCGCCGAGCGTCCAGGCGCCGCCCCAGAAGTAGAGCGCGAGCGGCCAGACGTCGCGCCCGCTCGCCTTGCCGCCGGCATCGCGGTAATCGAGCCGCAAGACGCGCCGCGAGCTGATTGCCTCGCGCACCGATTCCAGGCGCTCCATCGAGCGGCCGTCCACGTGGAACGCCGGTGCGTAGAGGCGCGTCTTCTCGACCGCGAGGCGCCGGTCGGCGGGCAGCGCCGCGACGATCTTCTCGATCGCGGTGCGGGCCGAGTCGGCGAGCACCGGCCCGCCCCAGGCCTCCACCATGCGCGCGCCCACGGCGAGGGCCTCGATCTCGTTCAGCGTGAACATGAGCGGCGGGACGTCGAAGCCTGCGCGCAGCCGGTAGCCGACGCCGGCCTCGCCCTCGACCGGGACGCCGGAGAGGGACAGGTCGCGCACGTCGCGATAGATCGTGCGCGGCGACACGCCGAGCCGGCCGGCCAGAAACGCGGCCGTCGTGAGACGACGGCCGCGCAGGAACTGGACGATCTGGAACAGCCGGTCGGCGCGGCGCATGGACCTCCTAGCTCATCGCGTGCAGCCCGATGCGGTTGCCCTCGCAGTCCGACACGTGGGCGATGAAGCCCTGGTTGCCGGGCAGCTCCATCTTCGGCATGACCACCTGCGCGCCCGCGGCGACGGCGCGCTTGAGCGCGGCGTCGATCCCGGGCTCGGCGGCGAGATAGGTCACCGTTCCCTTGGTCGAGGGCTCGTAGCCTTCGCCCTTCATCAGGCAGCCGCCGACGCCGTCCTGCGCGTGCGGGAACAGCGCGTATTCGAAGGGGCCGAAGGTCTCGTGCTTCAGCTTGCCGTCGAGCAGCTTCTCGTAGAAAGCGGTTGCCCGCCTGAGGTCGGACACCGCGATTTCGCTCCACACCACTGCGTTCTTCATGTCAGTCTCCTTGAGGTTGCGTGCGGGATACGCACGACCAAAGGATGAGCCAGCGCTGCTGACAGCGTCATGTCAGGAGGCGTGAGATCCATGGGGTCAGACCGCGGAAGAGCACGACAAATCCAGTGATGGGCCGGGAGAGCGGGAG
>DATFVY010000278.1:0-2415 GCA_035259925.1 Burkholderiales bacterium | reverse complement strand
AGCATCAGCGCGGACGCCGGCCAGCCTCCGGCGCGCAAGCGCCAGCCGCGATGGACCAGCGAGGCGGACAGCATTCCGCAGAAGAACAGCCCTATGTAGAACGGGTGCGGTCGCGCGAGCATCACGCAGAGCACGCAGCAGGCCGCGAGTCCGGCCAGCGCGAACCACAAATGCCGGCCGCCGCGGGCGAAGGGCGCCAGCAGCGGCAACGAGCAGTAGAACAGCCATTCGAACGCGAGCGTCCAGGTGACGCCCGCCAGCAGCCGGCCGGTATCGCTGTAGGCATTCACGTCGGGCTGCCCGAGGGCGCCCAGCGCGAGCCAGCGCCCGGTATCGAGAACGACGTCCGGCACCGGCTCCCGCAGCTCGAATTCCGTGCGCACCATCACCACGAAGAGCATCACGGCGACGACCGCGAGATACACGGGTCCGATGCGGAACAGCCTGCCGATGTAGAGCTGCCGCCAGTCAGGCCGGCCGCGCTCGTGCAGCAGCTTGCCCCAGAACAGGAAGCCGGTGACGGCGAAGAACAGCCCGACGCCGACTTCGCCGATCATGCTGTAGAAGACCGATGGCGGCGCGTGCCACATCCCGGTTTCGAGGTAGCGCGGAATCAGCACCGCGTGGTGGCCGAACACCCCGAAAGCGAGCAAGCCCCTCAGGCCGTCGATGGCGGCAAAGCGCTCGCCCGAGCCGGCGGCCGTGCTGTCGATCGCATGGAAGGGCCGGTCCAGCCGGAATATCAGCAGGATGGCCGCCAGCAACACGAGATAAGGCCAGACGGAATAGGGACTCACGGCAATGCGATGCGGCGCGCCGGGGGCGCCCCGCCGGGAAAGGATCGACCTACCTTTAGTGACACCCCTGCGGACAGTTTGTTTCACGCGGCTCTGCTGGCATATATTTCAAAGCCGGTGACGGGTGGCGCCGAACAATGCCTGGTCAAGTATCGCGATTCGTGCCGTTCCAATGTCCGCTTCCCGGCGTGTCGCGGGCCGGCGACCATCATGACCTGGACGAGGTCATTGGAACGGGACTCGTGATCCTGGTCACACATCATTGCGTCGCGCATCAGCGCGTCACGCCGGACCGATGACGCCGTATCAAGGCCGCGGCGCAGTTAGAATGTCGTCATGGTCGCCTCCGCCGATACTGTGAGCTACGCCCCGCCGCCGACCACGATGGCGAGCGTCGTGGTCATGCGCATCGCTGAATTCCTCCGCAAGCCGGTGGCGGAGCAGGTGCGGCTCAAGGAGCGGCTCGATGGGCTGGTCACGTTCGCCATCCGGCCCTTGCCCGCCGGCGCCCGCGTCGTGCTCGACGCCCCTGAGGGGATCGCCATCGTGGTCCTGGGCGGACCGGCGGCAGCCCTCGACCTCGCGAAGCGCGCGCAGTTCGTCGCCGAGGGGCTGCGCCTATCCATCGGTGTCAACCATGGTCCCGTCATGTCCGCGCTGGACGCCCTGCGCGGGCCCGGGCTGGTGGGGGACGGATTGAACACCGCGGTCACGCTGGCGAACGCGGCCAAGCCCGGCCGCTTCGTCGCCTCGCGCTCGTTTCGCGAGGCGCTCATGACATCCGACCCGCGCCGGGCAGAAGAGCTCGGGGAGGCCGGAACCTACACCGACGCCCAGCTGCGGGCGCACGAGCTCTTCGCGCTCGACTGGCGGCCGGGCTTCGTGCGCCATCTGCGGCTCCTCGTCCTCGGCATCCTCACGGTCGCGGCGATTGTCGCGATGGGCTTTGCGGCGCGGTTTACCCGGCAGGCACTGGAGCCTCCGCCGCCACCGCCGCCGCCCAAGCCCGCACTGATCCACCTGGAAATCAAGCCTCGCGGCGATGTCTACATCGATGGCGTGCTACGCGGCGCCAGCCCTCCCCTCATGGAGATCGAGGTCGATCCCGGTCCTCACGTCATAGAGGTCCGCAACAAGCCGAGCCCGCCGCTTCGGCTCGAGTTGACGGTGGGGTCGGGCGACGAGATGACGATTCGCCACTCGTTCGTCGCGCCCGCGCCGGCGGTCAAGCCCACGCCGCCCAAGAAGAAGCCCGAGGCCAAAAAGCCCGAGCCCAAGGCGGCGCCGGCGCCCAAGCCGAAGCCGAAGCCCGCGGAAAAGCCCAAGGAGAAGCCCAAGGAGAAGACCTTCGGCGACTACTGGCGCCAGTTCCGGCGCGATATCGGGTTGTGATGCGCCCATGAGCAAAGCCAAGCCCAAGAAGCTCGGGCGCTACCACCTCATCGAAGAGCTGGGCCGCGGCGCGATGGGCGTCGTCTACAAGGCGGAAGATCCGCTGCTCAACCGCACGGTCGCGATCAAGACCATCCTGCTGATGGACGACCCAGCCGCGCGCGCCGAGTACGAGGCGCGCTTCTTCCAGGAGGCGAAAGCTGCCGGCGGACTGAATCATCCCAAC
>DATFVY010000277.1:0-3161 GCA_035259925.1 Burkholderiales bacterium | reverse complement strand
CATCGTCGCGCTGCTGATCGTGCCGCTCCTTTGACGCGGCACGATCGCAGGCCGGCGGCAGCCAGCCGTCAGCCGCCAGCGAATACAGCGCGAACTGCGCGCGCGGTTTACACCGCGGGCATGCCGTTTTAAGCTGGTCCTCTTGCTGGCGGCGGGCGGCTGATAACTGATGGCTGGTTTTCGATGAAAACCCTGGAGCAGCAGATGGCGATCTACACCGCCTACCACCGCAACCCGTGGAACCGGCTGACGCATTTCGTCGGCGTCCCGGTGATCATCTTCTCGATCCTGATACCGATGGCATGGCTGCGGCTGCCCCTCGGAGCCGTCGAGATCACGGGTGCCGCCGTGTTCGTCGCGGCCGTCCTCGTTTACTACTATCTGCTGGACGTCCCGCTCGCCATCGCGATGACGGCGTTCATCGTTCCCGTGGTGTATGGCGCGGAATGGGTCGCGCGCATGCCATGGCAGGCCGGGCTCGCCGTGTTCCTCGCGACCTTCGTGGGCGGCTGGGCGCTGCAGCTCGTCGGGCACGTATTCGAGGGGCGCCGGCCGGCCCTGGCGGATAACCTGTTCCAGATCTTCGTCGCGCCGATTTTTCTCGTTGCCGAGACCGCCTTTGCGCTGGGCCTGAGGCGGGACACGCGACGGGCCGTCGAGAAGCTCTCCCGCCACCACGACGCACCGGCATGAAGTACCAGTTCGAGGAGCGCAAGGTGGTGTGCCAGGGCGACTACTGGATCGCGCCCGATGCCGTCGTGATCGGGTCGGTGGTGCTGGGGCCCAACGCCAGCATCTGGTTCGGCTGCGTCGTGCGCGGCGACAACGAAACCATCACCATCGGCGAGAACTCACAGCTCCAGGACGGCTGCGTGCTCCATTGCGATGAAGGCATCCCCATCACCATCGGGAAGAACGTCAGCGTCGGCCACATGGCCATGCTGCACGGCTGCACCATCGGCGACGGCACCCTGATCGGCGTCAAGAGCGTGATCCTCAACGGGGCGAAAGTCGGCAAGAACTGCCTGATCGGCGCCAATTCGATGGTCACCGAGCGCAAGAACATTCCCGACGGCTCGCTGGTCATGGGCTCGCCCGGGAAAGTGGTGCGCCCGCTTTCTCCCGAGGAAATCCGTTTCGTCAGCACGTCCTGCGACCACTACGTCGAGCAGTTCCGGCGCTACAAGAAAGGATTCAGGCCCGACGGGGCCTGAGCCGACTACAATGACCGACAACTGGCAGCTGGCGGCGGGCAGCGCTATGTACAAGTACGGCTTCAAGATCCGGACACGCAGCGGCTCCATAGTGGAGAACCTGCAGGTGCACGCGCGCGACCGCGCCGAGGCCGAGGCCAAGATCAACCAGATCTACCGCTACTGCGAAATCCTCGAATGCCATGAAGTCACGCCCACCCTGCGCAAGGAGGGCCTCGACGTCGAGGACGTCGTCCAGCTGATCAACAAGCAGCCGCAGGAAAAATAGCCGTCAGGCGTCAGCCGTCAGCAAGAAGACCCGCTGGAGTGAAAGGCGTCGACTGGCCGCTGGCCGCTGGGGCCTGGCAGCTAGTTCAGGAAGCCGGCTGCAGTCAGTTCGTCGAGGAGCGCCGCGTAGTCCTGGGCGCCGCGGCTGCCGGGCGCGTGCTCGAACACGTCGCGCTGGAACGACGGGCTCTCGGCGATCGCGACGTTTTCGGCGATGCGGGTCTGGCACACTTCGCCCCCGAAGCGGTCGCGCAGCTGCTGGTCGATGTCCCACGACATCCTGCGCCGCGCGTCGAAGCGCGTCATCACGTAGCGCCGATCGATGCGCTTCTTGAGCACCTGCTCCAGCGCCTTCAGCGTGCGCTCCATCTGCAGGGCGCCCTTGATCGCGAGGAAATCGGCGGAGATGGGCACCAGCACGCGGTCCGCCGCGAAGACGCTGTTCAGGGACAGCACCCCCAGCATCGGGCAGGCGTCCATGATGATCGGGCGGTCGGTGTTCAGGCTCTCCTTCACGATGCCGTAGTTGAGGCGGTTCAGCACGTTGGGGCCCTTGCCGAACTGGGTGTCCACCTTCGACAGGTCGAGGTGCGACGGGATGATCTTGAGCCCCGCTCCGGTGAGCTTGATCAGCGCGGAGAGGGAAGCGCCGATCGAGAAATAGCCGTAGAGGCTGCGCTCCGACGCCGCCACGGCGGCACCGCAGATGGAGGTGAGGTGGGCCTGCGGGTCGAGGTCGATTACCAGCGGGTCGGCGCCGCGTCGGGCCAGCAGGGCGGCCAGATTGAGCGCGGTGGTGGTTTTCCCCACGCCACCCTTCTGATTGAATACTGCGATCTTCGCCACGCTCCCCGACCCCCACGAAGGGGCATAAGATTATTCCCTGGCTCACTCTATGGCAAGACCATTTGTCACAGTCGCCACAAGCAACACAGGCGACGATACGGGGGGTAAAGTCATGATTCCCGGAGATTCATGCCATTGGCGTTGGGTAGCGTACACAGCGACATAGGACACGAGCATGGAGACGATACGGCCGGAGAAGCCTGAAGACGCCGCCGGCGTGCGGCGGGTGCACCGGGCCGCGTTCGCTACGGCGGCCGAGGCCGACCTGGTGGACCGGCTGCGCGCGGGCGGCAAGGCGGCCGTCTCGCTGGTCGCGGAGGACAGCGGCCAGATCGTCGGCCACATCGTCTTCAGCCCCGTGTCGTTCGATCCACCTGTAGCGGCGACCGCGTTCGCGCTGGCGCCGATGGCGGTGCTGGCCGATCACTGGAAGCATGGCGTCGGGCGGAGGCTGGTCCAGAACGGCCTCGCGGAGTGCCATGCCCGGGGAGCGGGCCTCGTAGTGGTGGTGGGTGAGCCCGATTACTATGAGCGTTTCGGCTTCGAGCGCGCCAGCCGGCACGGCCTGCGCAACGAATTCGGCGCCGAAGACGCCTTCCAGGTGTTCCTGCTCGAGGCGGGCACGCATCCGCCCCCGGGGACCCTGGTGAAGTACGTGCCGGAGTTCGATAAGTTCAAGACAGCGTGATGCGGTGAAGCAGTGAGGCGGTGAGGCAGTGAAGGGGTGAGGGCTTTCCTCACTTCCCCTGCATCACCGGCTTATCGCGCCCCTGGAACCTTGCGGGTCTTGAGGAACTCCTCGAGCGTCTCGCCGCGGAAAGCCGCCACCATCTG
>DATFVY010000276.1:0-2868 GCA_035259925.1 Burkholderiales bacterium | reverse complement strand
GCTGGAAGATAAGTCCAAGCGAGCCAGGAAGTGATCAAACCCACCGCCAACCCAACCCAAGTCCGCCAACCTCCCAGTATTACGTCGAACAGATACTCCACAACGAACACTCCTAACTATAAATATCCGGCATGTGTGCCGTATAACATGGTCGCCTCACCCGTTTGACAGTGTCAACCGCGCATCAAATCAACGCGTTGTCCGCTATGCGTAGGAGCGGAGATATTGTTATCCGGCGTGTCATGAGCAACGCGATTGATTCAATTGCGGTTTCCCGATTTTCCGACAAGCCACCGCGTCTGATGGAGCGGGTGCGCGGCGCGATACGCGCCCGTCATTTCAGCCGGCGCACCGAAGCTTCGTACGTCTACTGGATCAAGTCCTACATCTACTTCCACGACAAGAAGCACCCACAGGACATGGGCGCGCCCGAGGTCACCGCATTCCTGACCGCGCTGGCGGTCGAGCGCAAGGTTGCGGCGGCGACGCAGAACCAGGCGCTGGCGGCATTGCTTTTTCTATACAAGCAGGTGCTGGGCCGCGATCTGCCCTGGCTCGACGAGATGGTCCGGGCCAAGCGTCCGGTGCGCCTGCCAGTCGTGCTGACCGTGGACGAAGCCCGCAGACTGCTTTCGCAGATGAGCGGCTCGCTCTGGATCATCGCCAGCCTGCTTTATGGCGCAGGGCTGCGCCTTCAGGAATGCCTGATGTTGCGCGTCAAGGATATCGATTTTGCCTATCGACAGGTGTTCGTGCGCGCCGGCAAGGGAGGCAAGGACCGCGGGACGGTCCTGCCTGAGGGCCTGATACAGTCGATCCAGGTTCATCTCGGCCGCGTGCGGCTATTGCACCGGCGAGATCTGGCTGAAGGCTACGGCGAAGTTTGGCTCCCCGATGCAATCGGCCGCAAGTACCCGAGAGCGGGCAAGGAATGGGGCTGGCAGTTCGTATTTCCTTCCCAGAACCGGTCCGCCGACCCGGAATCCGGCGTGATACGCCGCCATCACATCTATCCCGACACGGTGAGCCGCGCGGTAAGACGGGCGGCCCGGGGAGCAGGCATCGTTAAGCTGGTCGGCTGCCACACGTTGCGGCATTCGTTCGCTACGCACCTGCTCGAGGGTGGCTACGACATTCGCACCGTGCAGGAACTGTTAGGCCATTCGAGCGTGCAGACAACGATGATCTACACCCACGTCATGAACCGGGGCGGGCGCGGAGTCAGAAGTCCGTTCGATTCCGGAGGTTCGGCCAGCCAGCCGCCGGCGGCGCGGGACACTGCGGCGGATTATCGAGCGCAGGCGTAGCAGAGAGCCTTATTGCCTCACCACCTCACTGCCTCACTGCCTCACCGCATCACCGGCGAAGCCTGAAGTAAATCTCCGGCAGCTTGTTCGGCAGCGAGTTGATGTGGTCGAGCACCAGGTAGTGCCCGCGCCCGAAGATCTGCGGCAGGTACTGGTTCGCCATGGTGTCCACCGTGATGCAGAACGGGTGGACTCCCTTCGCCACCGCTTCCTTCACCGCCATGCGCGTGTCCTCGTGCAGGTAGCGCCGGTCGCCGCCGTCGTCGTAGTCCTCGGGGCGGCCGTCGGAGAGGATCAGCAGCAGCCGGCGGCGGCTCTCGATGCCATCGAAGCAGGCCGTGGCGTGGCGTATCGCGGCGCCCATGCGGGTGGCGAGCCGGCCTGACATGCCGCCGATCTGGCTGCGGATCTCGTGCGACAGGGGCTCGTCGAAATCCTTGATGGTGTAGTAGCTCACGTTGTCGCGATACTTGGAGCAGAAGCCGGCGATCGAGTACGGATCGCCCACCTCCTCCATGCCTTCCGCGAACAGCAGCACCCCTGCTCGTACCCGGTCCACCAGCCGCCCGCCGCCCTCGGGCAGGTGCTGCATGATGGAGGTGGACATGTCGGCGAGCAGCGTCACGGCGATCTCGCGCTGGCGCATCTCGCGCCGGCGGTAGATCGCGGGCTTGGGCGAGCGGCCCGCCTGCTTTTCGACGATGTAGCCCACCACCGCGTTGAGATCCATGTCCTCGCCGTCGAGCTGACGCAACTGCGGCGCGAGGCGCGTCGGCTTCTGCGCCTGGATCGCCTTCTTCAGGCGCTTGAGCGCCACCGCGTACTGGTTCATCAGGCGGTTGGTCTCGGTGATGTTCGACTCGGCGAGCTTCTTCTCCTGCACCCAGCTCCAGTTGCGCTTGTAGCGCGTCTCGCGGTAGTCCCACTCGGGATAGCCGACGCCCTTCTCCGAGGCGCCGCTGCCCGGGCGCTGCTCGTCCGAGCGGCCGGTGGCGCGGGAGGACGAGCCGCTGCTGTCGCCGAAGCCCGCAACTTCCTGGCGCTTGCCGCCGTCGCGCTCATCGCCGCTCTCGGCGTTCTGCGGGGACTCGTTGCTTTCGTCGGCGCCGTCCTGCGGCCGCTGCTCGCCCTCGGCGCCCGCCTGCGTCTGCTGCTGGTTCTGGTCCTGCTGCTGCGGATGCGCGAGCCGCGTCGTGTTGGGTCCCCGTCCCGGGAGGTAAGCGGCGTGGAAAGCCTCCAGGTCGGTCACCGGCGGCAGGCCGTTCTCCGTGTAGATCGCGGCGGCGAGGCGCCAGGCGTCGGCCACGGTCGCGGACGGCCGCAGCAGCGGCGCGAAGCGATCGTCGCGCACGCCGTCGTTGCCGTAATGGTCAAGCAGCGCGGCCAGCGCCTGCTCGATGCTCTCGATCGCAAGCGCGTAGTAGACGCCGGTCTCCGGATGCCGCGGCCCCGAGCGCGCGGTGGCGAGCAGCCGCTGCAGGTAGTTCGGCACGAGCTGCTGGACGCGGCAATCCACCCGCAGGTCCTCGCACAGGTCGAAGATGAGCTGGAAGCGCAGCGC
>DATFVY010000275.1:0-4386 GCA_035259925.1 Burkholderiales bacterium | reverse complement strand
CCGCGTAAAGGGTCAATGTCTGGCCACTTGTTGGCTGGCAGGCACTGCGCGCGGGAAGGATGCTGCGGCTTTGCTTGTTCGCGCCACTGCTAGCGCAATGATTCGTTACACTTTTTTTGCATAGCAACATGCGTGCGTGATACACTTCGCGCGTTAAAGACCTGATTTTCCAGCGAGTTTCTTTTGCTCAAGCAACGCACCCTGAAGAACATGATTCGCGCCACCGGTGTGGGCTTGCACACCGGCGCGAAGGTTTACATGACGCTGCGCCCGGCGACGGCCAACAGCGGCATCGTGTTCCGGCGTACCGACCTCACGCCGCCCATCGAGATCAAAGGCGAGCCGCATGCCGTCGGCGATACGCGCCTGTCATCCTGCCTGGAGAAGGGCGGAGTGCGCGTGTCGACCGTGGAGCACCTGATGTCGGCGCTCGCCGGGCTGGGCATCGACAACGCCTACGTCGACGTCACCGCGCCGGAGTTACCCATCATGGACGGCAGCGCGGGACCGTTTGTGTTCCTGCTGCAGTCGGCGGGAATCGAGGAGCAGAACGCGCCCAAGCGCTTCATCCGCATCCTGAGGCCGGTCGAAGTGGAGGAGGGCGACAAGTCGGTGCGATTCGAGCCCTATGATGGTTTCAAGCTCACCCTGAGCATCGAGTTCACGCACCCGGTATTCGACAAGGTGCCTCAGGAAGTCACGGTGGATTTCTCGACGACCTCGTACGTCAAGGAGGTGAGCCGCGCGCGCACCTTCGGCTTCATGCAGGACGTCGAGACCATGCGCGGGCAGGGGCTCGCGCTCGGTGGCAGCATGGACAATGCCATCGTGCTGGACGAGTACCGCGTGCTCAACACGGACGGCCTGCGCTACACCGACGAGTTCGTCAAGCACAAGGCGCTGGACGCGATCGGCGACCTCTATCTGCTCGGCCATCCCGTGATCGGAGCCTTTACCGGGCACAAGTCCGGCCACGCGCTCAACAACCGCCTGCTGCGACGGCTGCTCGAGGACCAGAAGGCTTGGGAGTTCGCGACCTTCGACCGCGCCGAGGACGCGCCGGCGTTCCTGGGCTGGCAGCCCCAGACCGCCTGACGGCGGAAATCCCAAGCACCCAATCTCAAACTACAAACAGGTCACCAAACTCCAAGCACCAAGCGTTTGTGATTTGTGATTTGAGATTTGCCGCCAGAACGGCGAACTCCCGATGTTAGTCCTGCGGCTGGTAGGGGTGCTGGTGCTGATCACCATCGCGGGATCGTTCGTCGTCTACCTCTTCACCAAGGACCGCCGCTACCTCAAGTTCGCCTGGCGCGTCTTCCAGTTCGGGGTCGTGTTCCTGCTGGTTTTCCTGGCGCTCTACGCGCTGGAACGCCTCGTCCTGGTCGTGTAGCAGGGACAAGGTCCAGGGTACAGGCCTTTTCTTGAACCTTGAACCTGGATCCTTGGGCCTTGGCCTTTGTGGTTATCGCAACAACCGCCTATCGGCTAGCTGCTACCGCGCGTCGCCCGTTTGCGGCGCTGCACCATACGGTCCAGAGCGCCCTTGAGGGGAGACTCCTTCATAGTGCCCGCCAGCCCCTCAAGAGAGCGTAGCGCCGTGAGACTTAGGTCACGCTCGGAAGATGCTGTATTAGAAGCTCTTTGCGGCGCCGCAACTTGCACATCCACCTGGATTCCAGTAACCTGATTTCCCCGTTCTTGCAGGTGGCGCAGCAGCCGCGGCGCGAGTTGCTTCAGTTTTGCGGCCACTGCGGCGTTATCGGCCAGAACGACAAGCCTTCCCGCCCGGAACGTGCTGACCCGGGCAGAATGAACAAGGGAGGAAGGAACGGCTTCGTGCAGCACTTGTTGCAGCTCAGCCAGGCGCCGAGCCTGGATTGAAAGAGCGCGCAGCTCGCCCGAGCGGGCGAGTAACTCGTCGATCTTGCGCGCGGGCATGCAGGTGCCAAGAGGGAAACGATGAATATTATTCTAGTTTCCGAGCGGCTGGCGAAGGCCAGGACCATCACCCTGGGGCTGCCGCATTTCCTGGCTTTCGGCGCGGTCTCGCTGGTCACCGTTCTGATGCTGGCCGCCGCGCTCAATTACCTGATGCTGCGCTTCGCTCACGAGCTCAACATTCCCTACCTGCAGGCGATCCTCGCTTCCGCGCAACAGCAACAGCACGAGAAGACCGAGTCGTACCTGCGCGAAAACCTCAACGCAATGGCGGTCAAGCTCGGCCAGATGCAGGCGCAGCTGGTGCGGCTCGATACGGTCGGCGAGCGGCTCGCGAAGCTTGCGGGCTTCAAGCCGCAGGACATGGCGTTCGGCGAGCTGCCGGGCCGCGGCGGCGCGGTGTCATCGTCGCTGCTGCCGCACGACCTCTCGCTCGGTGATTTCACGCGGCAGCTCGATTCCCTCACGCGCCAGGTCGACGACCGCGGCGACAAGCTCGGCGTGCTCGAATCGCTGTTCACGATCGACAGCGCGAAGAAGCGGCTGCTGCCGACCATGCTGCCGGTGGAGGGGGGCTGGTACTCGTCCAACTACGGCTGGCGGCTCGATCCGTTCACCGGCCAGCGGGCGTTTCACGAAGGCATCGACGTCATCGCGGAGCACGGCACCGCGATACGCGCCGCGGCCGGCGGCGTCGTCGTGTTCTCGGACGTGCACCCGCAGTATGGTAATATGATCGAGATCGATCACGGCAACGACCTCATATCGCGCTACGCGCACGCCTCCAAGCGGACGGTCAAGATCGGAGACGTGGTGCTGCGGGGCGCGAAGATAGGCGAAGTCGGCAAGACCGGTCGCGCGACGGGCACGCACCTGCACTTCGAAGTGCGCCAGCGCGGCGCCCCGGTGAACCCGGCGCAATTTCTGAGGTTGCCCGGCTGATTTGAGCAGCTCGGAACACGCAAGGGGGTGGGGATGTTCCCCACCCCTTTTTGTTTATGCGGGAACGAGTGTAGGTTGGGAACGAGGGGATACTCCCCTCGTGCTCCCCTACAATTGGATAAACGAGGGCGGCGATTCCCTCGTGCACCCCTACAGCAGGGGGCCGTTTCGGAATCCTGAAACGGCCCAATATTAGGCTTCAATGATCCAGGGAATTCTCAGGAAGATCTTCGGCAGCCGCAACGACCGGCTGCTGCGGCAATACATGCGGCAGGTGCGCGCGGTCAACGCGCTCGAGCCGCAGATGCAGAAGCTCTCCGACGCCGAGCTGCGCGCGAAAACAGACGAGCTGCGCGCGCGCGTGCGCGAGCGCCTCGCCATGATCCCGGTCAAGCCGGCGGAAGGCGCCGGGAAAGCCGCCGGGTCCGCGGATGCGGGCGCAGCCGAGCGCCGCGAAGCGCTGGAGGCGGTGCTGCCCGAAGCGTTCGCGGTCGTGCGCGAGGCCGCGCGCCGCACGCTCGACATGCGCCACTTCGACGTGCAGATCCTCGGTGGCATCGCGCTCCACAACGGCAAGATCGGCGAGAGGCGCACCGGGGAAGGCAAGACCCTGGTGGCGACGCTGCCCGCCTATCTCAACTCGCTCGGCGGAGAGGGCGTGCACATCGTCACGGTCAACGACTACCTGGCGGCCCGCGATGCCGACTGGATGGGCAAGATCTACAAGTTCCTGGGCCTCACCGTCGGCGTGAACCTCGCGTTCCACGAGATGGAGGTCGACGAGCGCCAGCAGGCCAAGCGCGCGGCCTACGCCGCGGACATCACCTACGGCACCAACAACGAGTTCGGCTTCGACTACCTGCGCGACAACATGGTGTACCAGCTCCCGGAGAAGGTGCAGCGGGGGCTCAACTACGCCATCGTGGACGAGGTGGACTCGATCCTGATCGACGAGGCGCGCACGCCCCTCATCATCTCGGGACAGGCCGAGGACACCACCGACCTCTACATCAAGATGAACCAGGTCGCGCCCAAGCTCGTTCGCCAGAAGGAGGAGAACGGGCCCGGCGGTTACTGGGTGGACGAGAAAGCCCACCAGGTGCTGCTCTCCGAGCAAGGCCATGAGCACGCGGAAGAGCTGCTGGCGAAGGCAGGCCTGCTCACGCCCAACTCCAGCCTCTACGACCCGGCCAACATCATCCTGATGCACCACCTCAATGCGGCGCTGCGCGCGCATACCCTGTTCCACCGCGACCAGCAGTACGTGGTGCAGGGCGGCGAGATCATCATCGTGGACGAGTTCACCGGCCGCCTCATGCCGGGGCGGCGCTGGTCGGAGGGGCTGCACCAGGCGGTCGAGGCGAAGGAAGGCGTCGAGATCCAGAAGGAGAACCAGACGCTCGCCACGATCACCTTCCAGAACTATTTCCGGATGTACCGCAAGCTCGCCGGCATGACCGGCACGGCGGACACGGAGGCCTACGAGTTCCAGCAGATCTACGG
>DATFVY010000274.1:0-3828 GCA_035259925.1 Burkholderiales bacterium | reverse complement strand
CAACGCGCGAACGGCGAAGTCGTGGCTGGAAAAGAAGTTGCGCGACAAGGCCGCGGGCCACCTGTGCGCCGTCACGGCGCATGCCGGGCGGGCGCTCGGGTTTGGCGTGCCCGCGGGCCAGATCTTCGGCTTCTGGGACTGGGTCGGCGGCCGCTATTCCCTGTGGTCCGCGGTAGGGCTCCCCTTCGCCCTCGCCGCCGGGATGGAGCGCTTCGACGAGCTGCGCGACGGGGCGCGCGCCATGGACGAGCATTTCGCGCGCGCTCCGCTGGAGAGGAACCTGCCGGTCGTGCTCGGCCTGCTCGAGGTGTGGAACGTGAATTTTCTCGGCTGCGGCCATCGCGCGGTGCTGCCGTACGACGAGCGGCTGCGGCTGCTGCCGGCCTACCTGCAGCAGCTGGAAATGGAATCGAGCGGCAAGAGTGTCACGCGCCAAGGCGAGCGCGTCGGCCACGCCACCGCGCCGATTACCTGGGGCAGCCCCGGCACCGACGCGCAGCACGCCTATTTCCAGTGGCTCCACCAGGGCACCGCGCCGGTGGCGGCGGACTTCATCGCGTGCTGCCGCCCGTCGCACCGGCTGCGCGACCACCACGCCATGCTGCTCTCCAACTTTTTTGCCCAGACCGAGGCGCTGGCCCGTGGCATGACGGCGGACGAGGCAGCCGCAGCCATGCGCAAGCAGGGCCTGGCGGACGCGGAGATCGGGAAGCTGCTTCCGCACCGCACGTTCGACGGCAACCGGCCGTCCACCTCGATCCTGCTCGACGAGCTCACGCCGCGCGCGCTGGGAGCGCTGATCGCCCTCTACGAGCACAAGGTATTCGTGCAGAGCGCAATCTGGGACATCAACCCCTTCGATCAATGGGGGGTGGAGCTCGGGAAGACCCTCGCGGGGCGTATCCTGCCGGAACTCGGGGCGGGCGGGGCCGTCTCAACGCACGACGCCTCGACCAACGGGCTGATCAACCACTTCAAGAAACGCAGGAGAAAAACGTGAACGACGAAGCGCTGAACATGAGCATCCGCAAGTTCCTCAAGACCGTGGGCGTCAACTCCCAGCTCGCCATCGAGAAAGCGGTGCAGAAGGCGGTTGCCGAGGGCAAGCTCAAGGGCAACGAAGCCTTCCCGGCCGCGATGTCGCTGTCGATAGGCAAGCTCAATCTGAACGTCAAGTTCGACGGCGAAATCCGGCTGGAGTGACGACCGACGGCTGACGGCTGATGGCGCTGAAATCCGACGACGCCGCGGGACAAGACCGCGTCAGTCGTCAGTCATCAGCCGTCACAGCTTGAGAAAGTGATCGCGGTAGTACTTCAATTCCTCGATCGACTCGTAGATGTCGGCGAGCGCTTCGTGCTTGCCGTGCTTCACCAGGCCCGCCATGATCCCCGGCTTCCAGCGCTTGGCCAGCTCCTTCAGCGTGCTCACGTCCAGATTGCGATAGAGGAAGTAGGCTTCCAGCGCCGGCATGTGGCGCGCAAGAAAGCGGCGGTCCTGGTGCACCGAATTGCCGCACATCGGGGACATCCTGGGCGGGACGTGCACGGCGAGAAACGCGACCAGGCGCGCCTCGACTTCCGCTTCGGACAGCGTCGCCGCCCTCACCTTCTCGATCAGCCCGCTCTTGGCATGCGTCGACTTGTTCCAGACATCCATGGTGTCGAGCACGGCGGCCGGCTGGTGCACGACCAGCACCGGCGCTTCCGCCACGGTATTCAACTGCGGATCGGTCACCACCACGGCCACTTCGAGGATGCGGTCGGTATCGGGACTGAGCCCGCTCATCTCCATGTCGATCCAGATGAGGTTGTTGGCTTCCTGCGGCATGGCTTATTATTGGTTCGGAAATTCCTGCTCGCTATTGTGTCACATCCCGCGCTCACACGGCGGCCCGCCTGATGCACGCATTCGGCATCGTCTTCCTTGCCGCGCTCGCGCTCGCGACCGTCACGCGCTTGTGGCTCGCCGCGCGCCACCTGGCGTACGTCCGCGCGCATCGGCGCAGCGTCCCCGCGGAATTCGCGAGCGAGGTCGGCCTCGAGGCGCACCAGAAGGCGGCCGACTACACGTGCGCCAAGACGCGTCTTGCGCTGCTCGAAGTCATCACCGACGCGGTCATACTCCTGGCGCTGACCTTCGGCGGCGTTTTGCAGTGGCTGCACAACGTGTCCGCAGCGGGGCTGGCGGATGGCATCGGCCGCGGGCTGCTGCTGCTGGCCCTGGTCGGGGCATTGATGACGCTGCTCGATCTGCCGTTCGGGCTCTACCGGACCTTCGTCATCGAGCAGCGCTTCGGCTTCAACAAGATGACGCCCGCCATGTATTTCCTCGATTTCGCGAAAGCCATGCTGCTCGCGCTGGTCTTCGGCCTGCCGCTGGCGGCGGTCGTGCTGTGGCTGATGGCGACGGCGGGCGACTACTGGTGGCTCTACGCCTGGCTCACCTGGGTCGGCTTCAACGTCTTCACGATCGCCATCTATCCGACCTGGATCGCGCCGCTCTTCAACAAGTTCTCGCCGATGCACGACGCCGAGCTGAAGGAGCGCGTGGAGCGGCTGCTCGCGCGTTGCGGCTTCAAGGTCAAGGGCCTGATGGTGATGGACGGCTCGCGCCGCAGCACCCACGGCAATGCCTATTTCACCGGCTTCGGCGCCTCCAAGCGGATCGTTTTCTTCGACACGCTGCTGGCCCGCCTCAACCCGGGCGAAGTCGAGGCGGTGCTGGCGCACGAGCTGGGCCACTTCAGGCTGCGCCATGTCGTGAAGCGCATGGCCTGGATGGCCGCGGCGAGCCTGGGCTTCCTGTGGCTGCTCGGCTGGCTCATGCAGCAGCCGTGGTTCTTCCACGCGCTCAACGTCCAGTCGCCCTCGACCGCCATGGCGCTGGTGCTGTTCGCGATCGTGCTGCCGCAGTTCACGTTCCTGCTGCAGCCCATCGGCGCCATGGTGTCGCGCCGGCACGAGTTCGAAGCCGACGAGTACGCCACGCGCCACGCCTCCGCCCGCGACCTCGCGTCGGCGCTGATCAAGCTCTACCGGGAGAACGCCTCCACGCTCACGCCCGATCCGCTGCACTCGGCTTTCTACGACTCTCATCCACCTGCAATCGCGCGAATTGCGCGATTGCAAAAAACGTGATTCGTGAATCGACCTGATTCTTCCGACTCCCCGCAGCCGGCCCGGCAGTCGAATCACGGCCCGCGAATCACGATACACGCACCAAGGAAAACATCATGACCAGGACCGTTACCGATCTCGCTTCCGGACGATGCAAGCCCTGCGAGGGCAACGTCGCACCCCTCAAGGACATCGAGATCCGCAACCTGCTGAAGCAGCTCGATGGCTGGGAATACGCGAACGGGCGCATCGTCAAGACGTATTCATTCAAGAACTACTATCAGGCGACGGCGTTCGTGAACGCGACCGCCTGGATCTCCCACCGCGAGGACCATCACCCCGACATCCTGCTCGGCTACAACAAATGCCGCGTCGAGTACATGACGCACAACATCAACGGGCTCTCGGATAACGATTTCATCTGCGCCGCCAAGCTCGACAAGCTGTTCGATCTTTGATGCGGTCTGCTGCGCAGCGCAAGTCCCGTCACTCGTCACCCGTCACCCGTCACGCCTCATTGCTTGAAGGCCGCATCGTCGCCAGCTACGGCCGGCGCTACTTGGTCGAGCTCCCCGACTCCACCACGCTCGATTGCGTGACGCGCGCAAGGCGCGGGGCGCTCGCCTGCGGCGACCGGGTGACCGTGGCGCGCAGCGCCCGCGGCCAGGGAGTGATCGAGGCAACGGCCCAGCGCTCGACGCTGCTCTAC
>DATFVY010000273.1:0-3689 GCA_035259925.1 Burkholderiales bacterium | reverse complement strand
AAGTCGAAGGTGAAATGAAGCGGCACGCCCTTGTTGAGCGCGTCTTCCAGGGGATGGGTGAGCGCGATCTCGAAGTCGGCCTCCAGCACATAGCCGTTCTCCGTCGCCTCCAGCGCCGCCTTCTTGACGTCGATGCGGTCGGCGCGGGCCGGCGGCGCGGCCGCCATGCCAACGCACAGCAGGAATAGCGCTGCCAGGCACTCAAGATTTCTGCAGCAGCGCGTAGAAGAAACCGTCATGCCGTCCATCCGGGAGCAATTGGCCAGCGGGCAGCTCGCTGTTGTTGTCGACCGCGGGAAGGCTCAGGCGAGTCGCGTTCCGATGGCGTTCCAAGAAACCGGCGATCTGCTCGCTGTTCTCCTCCTGGAACACGGAACAAGTTGCGTACAGCAATTTACCACCACTGGCCAGGGTCTGCCACAGCGCGTCGAGCAGGCGCGCCTGCGCGCACGCGAACTGCGCGACGTCGGTCGCGCGCCGCAGCCACTTGATATCGGGATGCCGCCGGACGATGCCGGAGGCGCTGCACGGCACGTCGGCGAGTATGCGATCGTAGGGCTTGCCGTCCCACCACTCCCGCGGCTCGCCGGCATCGCCGCACGCTACGCGCGACTCCAATCCCAGGCGCGCGAGATTCGAGCGCACGCGCTCGAGCCGGCTGCCGTCGTTGTCGAGGGCGGTAAGGTCGACCGACGCAAGCTCGAGGATGTGCGTGGTCTTGCCGCCGGGGGCGGCGCATGCATCGAGCACGCGCATACCGTCGCGCGCGTCCAGCAGGGACGCCGCGAGTTGCGCCGCGGCATCCTGCACCGAGACCAGGCCTTCCGCGAACCCGGGTATGCGCTCCGCGGGCATCGGCTTCGCGAGCAGCACGCCCGCATCCCCGCAGGCTTCGGCTGCGACGCCGTGCCGCGCGAGCTGGTCGAGGTAGGCAGCCCGGCTCGTGCGGCGCGCATTCACCCTCAGCGTGAGCGGCGGATGCTCGTTATCCGCTTCCAGTACCGCCGCATAACGCGACGGGTACTGGCTGCGCAGCTTGTCGATCCACCACTGGGCGTGGCAGAAGCGGGCGGGCTCCGCGCGTTGGACCCGGGTCACGAGCTGCACGCGCCGGCGCAGGAAGTTGCGCAGTACCGCGTTGACGAGCCCCTTCGCGGATGCGAGTCCCAGCGCCGTCGCCGTGCGCACCGCGTGGTCCACCACCGCGTGCGGCGCCGCCCGGGTACGCTCGAGCTGGTAGAGCGCGACCAGCAGCAGGGCGCGCAGCCGCGCGTCCGCGAGCGGCCGGTCGAGCAGGGAATCAAGCAGCGTCTCGAGACGCGCCAGGAAACGCAGCGTGCCGTAGGCGAGATCCTGAATCGCCGGGCGGCTGCGCGCGTCCAGTCGTGAATGCCGTTGCCATACTGCGGAGAGCGCCGCATCGAGGCTGCGGCCCTCCAGCACGCTCACGACGGCGTGCGCGGCCAGGCGCTGCACCTCAATCACGGCCGCGCCCGAAACGCGCGCCGGCCGCGAGCTTGAAGCCCGCCAGGAAAGCGCCGGCCGCGAGCCGCTTGCCGCCCGCGCGTTGCAACTCGAGCACGCGCAACGCGCCGGTGCCGCAAGCGATGAGTATGCCGCTGGCGTCCGCGGAGCACACGGTCCCCGGCGCGGCAGACGCCGCCTCCGGTCGCGCATGCCAGAGCTTGAGCGCCACGCCGTCGAACTGAGTTCGCGCGCCGGGGGCCGGATTGAAAGCGCGCACCTGCCGGTCGACTTCCTGCGCGCTCCTGCCCCAGTCGATTTCCGCCTCGCTATTATCGATGCGCGCCGCGTAGGTGGCTTCGGCCCCGTTTTGCGGCCGTGCCGTCGGCCACTCCGCCAGGGTGCGCAGCAGCAACTCCGCCCCTAGCACCGCGAGCTTGTCGTGCAGCGTGCCGGCCGTGTCCTCCGCGAGTATGGGGAGCTGCGCCTGGAGCAGGATCGGCCCGGTGTCGAGCGCCTCCTCCATCTGCATGATCGTGGCGCCGGTGACGGCGTCGCCCGCCAGCAAGGCGCGCTGGATGGGCGCGGCGCCGCGCCAGCGCGGCAGTAGCGAAGCGTGGACATTGATCGCGCCGCGCGGCGCGGCGTGGAGCAGCGGCCCCGGCAGGATCCGCCCATAGGCCGCCACGACCAGCACTTCAGGAGCCCGCGCCGTCACCGCTTGCAGCACGGCGGGCTCCTTGAGCGCGGCAGGTTGGAGCAATGCGAGGCCGCGCTCGCGCGCCAGGTGGTGCACGGCCGAGGGTCGGGCTTTCAGGCCGCGCCCCGCCGGCTGATCGGGCTGAGTCAGAACCAGCGTCACGTCGTGCCCCGCCCGCAGCAACGCATCGAGCGATGCCGCCGCGAATGCGGGGGTTCCAGCGAAGACGATTTTCATCGGGACCGGGTCAGCCGTGAGCCGTGGCCGTCCATCGGTACGCCGCGGGATCGGCGAAGATCAGAGCACGAGACGGCGCGCTTCGGGCTCCGCGGCCCGTCGCTCGCCCTTCTTCAGCCTGGCGAGAATGCGGCCCTGCTTCAGCCGCGAGAGCTTTTCGACGAACACCTTGCCCTCGAGATGATCCATCTCGTGCTGGATGCACACCGCGAGCAGCCCCTCCGCCTCGATGGTGCGCGACACGCCCTGAGCGTCGAGCGCGCGCACCGTCACGCGCTCGGCGCGCCGCACTTTCTCGAACACGCCGGGTACGGACAGGCAGCCTTCCTCGGCGTCGGCCTCACCGCTGGCGGCGAGCAGTTCCGGGTTGATCAGCACGTGGAGCTGATCGCGCGTTTCGGAGATATCGATCACGATGACGCGCACGTGGACATCCACCTGTGTTGCGGCCAGGCCAACGCCCGGGGCCGCATACATAGTTTCGGCCATGTCCTTGATTAGCTTGCTAATCCTGTCGTCGACCCGCGCCACCGGCGCAGCCCGCTGGTGTAACCGCTTGTCGGGGTAGCGAAGAATCGGCAGTAAAGCCATAAAAAGCTTGCGAATTTAGACAGCTAGATGCAGAATTTAAACCAATATCTCGGGCGCGGTTCCGCCTTGGCGGGTCTGCGCCTGTTGGCGTCTTAATTGGGGGCGTTCCATGCGTAAGACAATTATATCCCTGATTTTACTGATGACTCCGGTCGTGCAGGCGGCAGACGCCCCCACGCTACGGGAAGACGCGCCCGACCGCTACGTCGTGGTTCCCGGCGACACCCTCTGGGGCATATCCGGGCGGTTTCTCCAAGACCCGTGGCGCTGGCCCTCCCTGTGGCGCATGAACCAGGAGCAACTGAGAAACCCCCACCGGATCTTCCCCGGCGACGTGTTGGTGCTGGACCGTGACGCTGGAGTGCTGCGTCTGGCCGACCCGTCTGACCCCGCCGCGGCCGCCGCCGCGCGCGACCGGCGGGGACCGGGCGATGTTCCCGACGACGTCCGGGGGTCCGTGGTGAAGCTCAGTCCCCGAACCAGAGCCGAGCCGCTCAAAGACAGGGCGGTGCCCACCATCCCGCCGTCCGTGATCGAGCCTTTCCTGTCGCGCCCTCTGGTGGTCGGGCAGAACGAGCTCGACAGCGCGCCGCGCATCATGGCCACCGAGGAAAATCGCGTCAGCATCGGCGCCGGCAGTATCGCCTATGCTCAAGGCCTCCTCGATGGGTACGGTGGGCAACGCACCACCGTCTGG
>DATFVY010000272.1:0-2949 GCA_035259925.1 Burkholderiales bacterium | reverse complement strand
CTGCTGGTGAGCCCGCTGCCGCGCTGGTATCTGCTCTCCTCCAAGCTCGTCGCCGGCATGGCGGTGTCGCTGCCGCAGGTCTATACCTTTCTCGCCATCGCCTGGCTGTGGGACATCGAGGCGCCGCCGTTGGGCTATGTGGCGGTGTTGCCGGCTCTGGTGCTCACCGGCCTCATGCTGGGCGCGCTAGGCATGCTGATGTCGTCGGTCAGCAAGCAGCTCGAGAACTTCGCCGGCGCCATGAACTTCGTGATCTTCCCGATGTTCTTCGCCTCCTCCGCGCTCTATCCGCTGTGGCGCGTGAAGGAAAGCAGCCCCGTGCTTTATTACATATGCGAGCTCAATCCCTTCACCCATGCGGTCGAGCTCGTCCGCTTCGCGCTCTATCTGCAGGTCAATTGGATCTCGCTCGTCGTGGTCGCCGGCTGCACGGCGCTGTTCATGGTGGGGGCAATTCTGGCCTACGACCCGTCGCGCGGATTTCTCGCCAGGCGCGGCGAGCCGGGAGGTGGCGCATGAGATACCGTCGTCTCGTCATCGCGGCCGTCCTCGCCCTCGCTGCGCCCGGCGCTGCGCTCGCGGCCGATCCGCGCTATCCCGACTGGCCATGCGCCCAGATCAAGGTGCCGGAAATTTCCATCGCCGCGGTGTGGGCGGGCTCGCCCATCGACGACGTCGGCTCTGCCTGGGAAGACGATCCCGCGCTCAAGAACCTGGTGGCGCAACTCGCCGCGCGCCGCACGCCGCTGGAGGATGCGGAGAAGAAGATTTCGGAGGTCGTCACCGGCAGCGCAGCCGAGCGCCAGCAGAAGGCGAAGCTCATTTTCGCCGGCCTGTTCAAGACGCTCAATCAGGAGCGCGGCGAGGTGATGAACGGGATCGAACGATTTACCCGCAAGCAGAAGGAGTTTGCCGACCAGATCCGGGCGACGGTTTTCAAGCTGCGCGAGCTCCAGGACAAGCCCGGCCACGACGCGGCCCAGATCGACGAGCTGGGCAGCCGCATCGAGTGGCAGACGCGGATTTTCGAGGAGCGGCAGAAGACCATCGGTTACGTCTGCGAGGTGCCCGTTCTCATCGAGCAGCGCCTGTTCGCGCTGGCGCGTGCGATCGCGCAATCGCTCGAGTGAAACTCACTCGTGCGGACGCGGGGCGGGCGTAGCCTCGCTCAGCGGGAGTCCGGCCTCCTCCCAACCGTCGGTGCCGTCGGGATACCAGGCGACGCCGGCATAACCCAGGGATTGGGCGCGTTTGGCAGCGTTCCACGACATCCAGCAGTCGCGCTGGCAGTAGATCACCACCACCTTGGCGCGATCGCCGCCCGTGATCCGCTCCAAGCCGGCCTTGAAATAGTCCGCAGTGCTCGCCGCGAGCTCGCCATAGCCGGTGTCTGCGAGCCAGACGCTGCCCGGAATGTTGCGCCGCGGCTTCTCGCGCCAGATGGTCCCGGCGGGAAGATCGGCCGGGCGCGGGACATGCGGCATCACGTCGACGAAGGCCGCGGTTCCCGCTCGCCACAGCGCTTCGGCCTGCGCCGTCGCGATCACCCGCGCGCCACGCAAGGTGGTGGGCGTCGGGGCGCGATAGTCCTCGTTGCGATAGCGCTCGGGCTCGGGCGTCGCCGCCTCTTCGCAGCGCGCGGAAATTCCCGCCGCCGACAGGCCCAGCACGACCACGCCGGCAAGCCGCAGGAGCATCATCTACTTGCCGGCGGCACCCTCGGTGATGGGCCGATCGCTCTCGTCGAGCAGCGGCACACCGAAGCTCAGCAGGACCTTGTTGATGGCACCCTGGTTCTCCGCGATCAGGCGGTTGAGCTGACGTTTCCAGTCCTGATCGGCGAAGCGCACGCCCATCGCGATCCGGTAGACGAGACGCGGACCGGTCGTCTCCTTGACCAGCGGAACGACGGTCACCGGGGCGCTCGCCTGCTGCGCGTAATAGCCGGCCATCGGCCCCCAGAGAATGCCGGCGTCGATTTCGCCCGTTGCCAGATCGTTCATCATGGCGACGGCGGAAGAATCGACGCGGGTATCGACGACGAGCGGATAGGGCTTTGCACGCGCCATGAGCCCGTTAACGGCCATGTTGGTGCCGGGAGGCGTGCCGGCCACGATGCCGACGCGCTTGCCCTTCAGGCGTGCATCCTCGAGCGTGTCCACGCCGTCGAGGCCGTTCCCGCGCTTGAACACGAGCGCGTAGGCCGTGCGGTAATACGGGTTGGTCACCTGGACCAGGTCGTCGCCTTGCGGCGCGCCCATCATGACGTCGCATTTGTGCGCGGCGAGGGTGTTGCGCACGAAGCCGGTGGCCTGCGGATACCAGGCATAGGCCAGACCCTTGCCGAGCTTGTCGGCGAACAGCTCGGCCAGCTTGTTCTCGAACCCCTCGCTCTTGTCGGTGGAGAACGGCATGTTGTGCGGGTCGGCGCAAACGCGGAACACCTTGGGATCGATGAGCTCGAGCAACGACTGCGGGCGCTCCACCGCCTGTTGTGCAAGCGGCTGCGCCGGCAGCAAGGCGGTCGCCGCGCCAATGGCGCAGACGGCGGCTACCCAGGTGCTGACCGCGAACGGGCCCGCCAACCTGTAGCCGCCGGCCCTCGGCCGCGAGCACGAAGCCGGCAACCCTTCGCACATTGGGCGGCGCTCACTGCCCGAGGCAGCTGTTCTCGAACTTGGTGACGGACTCCGGCTTGCCTTCGTGCTTGGCCGGTCGTACGCGCAGGACTGCGTCATTGGCGCGGGCTCGCAGATAGATGAAAATGTCGTCGAGATAACACATCACATTGCGATTTGTGCCGAACGCCGGCATGACGCTTTCCTGCGCCGTGCTGACGTTCTTGCGCCCGTTGACCACGACATTCGTGAAGTCGGGGTAGCTGAGCGTCAGCAACGATTTGCTGAGCCCGGGGGCATAGGTCGAGCCTTCGCCGTCGGGGCCGTGGCA
>DATFVY010000271.1:0-12279 GCA_035259925.1 Burkholderiales bacterium | reverse complement strand
TACACCGATGCCCGAATTAGGTCTGGTCATCGTAGACGAGGAGCAGGACGCCTCCTTCAAGCAGGCCGAAGGCTTCCGCTACTCGGCGCGCGACCTGGCGGTGGTGCGCGCCCGCCAGCAGGGAGTGCCGGTCGTGCTGGGCTCGGCCACGCCCGCGATCGAAACCTATGCCAACGCCGTCGGCGGCCGCTATGGCCTGCTGCTGTTGCCGGACCGCGTCGGCGCCCCGCCGCCACGCATCAGCTGCATAGATACGCGCGGGGCACGCCTCGCCGACGGGCTGTCGCCGCGGCTCGTGGAGGCTTTGCGCGAGCGCGTCGGGCGCGGCGAGCAGTCGCTGGTCTTCATCAACCGCCGCGGTTACGCGCCCGTGCTGGCATGCCGCTCCTGCGGCTGGATTTCGGATTGCCACCGCTGCGCGGCGCAGCTCGTCCTGCACCTGCCCGAGCGCCGGCTGCGCTGCCACCACTGCGGCCACGTCTCTGCTCCGCCCGCTGCCTGCCCGGACTGCGGCAACCCGGACCTCGCCCCGATCGGGCACGGCACGCAGCGCGTCGAGGAGGCGCTGCAGCGGGATCTGCCCGCTGCGCGGATCCTGCGCATCGATCGCGACACCACGCGCCGGCGTCGCGCCTGGCAGGACATGCGCCAGCGCATCGAGAGCCGGGATGTAGACGTTCTGGTCGGCACCCAGATACTCGCCAAGGGGCACGATTTCCCGCACCTCAACCTGGTGGGAGTGCTGAACGCCGACAGCCAGCTCTACAGCAGCGATTTTCGCGCCGCCGAGCGCCTGTTCGCGCTGCTCATCCAGGTGAGCGGGCGCGCCGGCCGCGGCGGGGTGCAGGGCGATGTTCTGATCCAGACGGACTTCCCGCAGCACCCCCTCTACGCCGCGCTGCGCCGGCAGGACTACCGCGCGTTCGCCGATGCCACGCTCGCCGAGCGCCGGCAGGCCGGTTTTCCGCCCGCCGTCCACCAGGCGCTGCTGCGCGCGGAGGCGCCACGGCTTGCGACCGCGCTCGAGTTCCTCGCCGGGGCGGCCCGCCGCGGCGAGGCGCTGGGCGCGCGCGTCACCATCTATGATCCGGTCCCCGCGGCGCTGGCGCGACGCGCTGGACGCGAGCGCGCCCAGTTGCTCGTGCAATCGGGCTCGCGCGCAGAGCTGCGCCGCTTTCTCGCGGCATGGCGCGACGCGCTGGGTCAACTGCGTGTGACGCGCGCGCGCTGGGCGCTCGATGTCGACCCGCTCGAGTTTTGACGCCGTTCGGGCTGGCAAAGCGATGATAAAATTGCGTTTTTCAACCCGCCCCGATGCGCAGCGTTGATAACCCCGCGATGCTAAGCCTCGAGGAGTACGAAAAGCTCAACCCGCGCTGCGAGCTCATGCACGAGGGCAAGCGCATGTGGTTCGCCACCCCGACGCTCTTCACCAAGTGGCGGGTGGACTCGCTGCTCGAGAAGGAGCCGATCACGCTGCGGTGGATCGCCGGCTGCGCCGCGGGCGAAGCGCTGGTGGACGTCGGCGCGAACGTCGGCATGTACTCCATCTGGGCCGCGAAGACGCGCGGCATGATGGTTTACGCGTTCGAGCCGGAGGCGCAGAACTATGCCCTGCTGAACCGCAACATCGCGTTGAACAGCCTCGACGCGCAGGTGAAGGCGTATTGCCTCGCCCTTTCGGACCGAGCGGGATACTCCGAGCTGCACCTTTCCACTCACCAACTCGGCGGGTCGTGCCATTCGCTGGGCGAGCGGGTCGACTTCAAGCACGAGCCGATGCGACCGGTGTATTCCCAGGGGTGCATCGCCGCGCGCCTAGACGACCTCGTGGCGCAAGGCGTCGTGCCGATGCCGGAGCACGTCAAGATCGACGTCGACGGCTTCGAGCCGAAGGTGATCGCCGGCGCACGCAAAGTGCTGGCCGACCGCAAGCTGCGCTCGCTGCTGATCGAGACCAACCGCAACCTGGCGGACCACATGCAAATGGTGGCCGAGCTCGAATCCCTGGGATTCCGCTACGACCCGGCGCAGGTGGCCGCCGCCGAGCGCAAGGAGGGGCCATTCAAAGGGGTCGCCGAATATGTCTTCCAACGTTAACCTGCACGTGCTCTACAAGGTGGCCAACTCCCCGGTCAGCGTGTTCCCGTTCCCGCACATCTACGTGAGGGACGTGTTCCCGGCGGATTTCTACCGCGAGATACGGCAGCATCTTCCGCCGGCGGGGGTGTACAAGGACCTGAAGGCCCTGAACCGCGTCGATGCCGATTATCCCGATACGCGCCTGGTAATGGTGGTCAATCCGGAAAACATCCAGGCGCTGGCGGAGCCCATCCGCTCGTTCTGGGACGGGTTCGCGCGTTGGCTGCTGGGGGGATTCGGACAGACCGTCCTGGCGAAGTTCGGGCAGTTTCTCGATCGCCGCTTCGGCAATTCCCGCGCCATGGAGTATTACGACGAAGCCCTGATCGTGCAGGACTACAGCACGTACTCGCTCGGGCCGCACACCGATTCCCCGAGCAAGGCGCTGTCGTTCCTGTTCTACCTGCCGCCTGACGACTCGCTCGCGCATCTCGGCACGTCGATCTACTTCCCGAAAGACCCGACCTTCATCTGCCACGGGGGACCGCACCACCCGTTCGAGCGCTTCGAGCGCGTGGCGACCATGCCGTACCTGCCGAACTCGCTGTTCGCCTTCGTGAAAACCCACAACTCCTTTCACGGCGTGGAGCCGATCCAGGAGACGGGCGTCCGGCGCGATCTCCTGCTCTACGACATCAAGGTGAAGAACCCGCCCGAGCTCAGGCAGCGGGCAGCGGCACAGGCCCAGCCGGTTGCGCCCGCGGCCTCCAACTTCACCTTCTAGCGCAGGGCATGCCGACAGCGTCAGCAGAGGACGCGAGAGCGCATCTCGGCCGCCTCCTCGCGGAAGCCCTGCGCGTGGTGGCGCCGGGCCACGCCGATGCCGCCATCGTCATCGACCGGCCCAAGAGCGCCGATCACGGCGACTATGCCTGCAACGCCGCCCTGCAGCTGGCGCGCCTTCTCAAGCGCGCCCCGCGCGACATCGCGAAAGAGCTGGTCGCTGCTCTTCCCAGTTCATCCGTCCTCGAAAAGGCGGAGGTCGCGGGCGCCGGTTTCATCAATCTGTTCCTGAGCCGGACGTTCAAGCAACAGGCGGTCAACCGCATCCTGGCGGCGGGCGCCGGTTACGGAGTGACGCCGACCCACCAGCGCGAGCGGGTGCAGGTCGAGTTCGTCTCGGCCAATCCGACCGGGCCCCTGCACGTCGGCCACGGGCGCCAGGCGGCGCTCGGCGACGCCATGGCGGCGGTGCTCGAAGCGCGGGGCCATCCGGTCACGCGCGAGTTCTACTACAACGACGCCGGCGCCCAGATCGAGAAGCTCGCGCTGTCGGTGCAAGCGCGGGCGAAGGGCCGCAAGCCCGGCGCAGCCGGCTGGCCGGAGGAGGGCTACAACGGCGAATACATCGAGGACATCGCCCGCGAGTACGTCGCCGGCAAGGCGGATATCGACGACCTCGACGCGATCCGCCGATTCGCGGTCACCTACCTGCGCGCGGAGCAGGACGCCGATCTGCTGGCCTTCGGCGTGAGGTTCGACGTCTACTACCTGGAATCCAGCCTCTATGCCGACGGCAAGGTCGACGCCGCCGTGAAAACGCTGGTCGCGAGCGGCAAGGCCTACGAGAAGGATGGCGCGCTGTGGCTGCGCACCACGGACTACGGCGACGACAAGGATCGCGTGATGCGCAAGTCCGACGGAACCTACACCTATTTCGTTCCGGATGTCGCCTATCACGTAACCAAGTGGCAGCGCGGATTCCGCAAGGTGATCAACGTGCAGGGCACCGACCATCACAGCACGGTGACGCGCGTGCGCGCCGGCCTGCAGGCGCTCGGGCTCGGAATTCCGGCGGATTATCCCGACTACGTGCTGCACAGCCTGGTCAGGGTGGTGCGCGGCGGGCAGGAAGTGAGGATTTCCAAGCGCGCCGGCTCCTACGTCACGTTGCGCGACCTGATCGACTGGGTAGGCCGCGACGCCGTGCGCTTCTTCCTGGTATCGCGCAAGGCGGATTCGGAGTTCGTGTTCGACGTGGACCTGGCGCGCGCAAAGAGCGAGGAAAACCCGGTGTACTACGTGCAAATGGCGCATGCGCGGGTGTGCAGCGTGCTCGACCAGTGGGGTGGCAGACAGGAGAGCCTGGCCGCCGCGGATACCGGCGCGCTCGTTGCGAGCCAGGAGCTCGCGCTGATCGCCCGCCTCATGCGATATCCCGAGGAGGTCGAAGACGCGGCGCTCGAGCTGGCGCCGCACGTCATCGCGTTTTACCTGCGCGAGCTCGCCGCGGAATTCCATAGCTACTACAACTCGACGCGCATCCTGGTGGATGACGAGCGCGTCCTGCACGCGCGGCTCGCGCTTGTCGCTGCCGTGCGACAAGTGCTGCGCAACGCCCTCGCGCTGCTGGGTGTTGCGGCGCCGGATAGAATGTAGCAGCTCCATCCGACCTGGGGAGCTGAGGGGAGTATCCCCTCATTCCGTCAGGTAAGATATCGCCATGTCGAAGGACTACAAATTGCCCGAGCAGAAACCGCGCGGCAGCGGCAGCTCCCTCGTCCTCGGCATTTTCATCGGGCTGGTTCTGGGACTCGGCATCGCGCTCGGCGTCGCGTGGTACATCAACAAGATGCCCAGCCCGTTCGCCACGCGGCCGCCGCTCGAGCCGTCCAAGGGCGCCGAATCCACGCCGCCGCGGGGAGAGGTCACCGTGCGCAAAGCGCCCGAATCCAAGCCGCGCTTCGATTTCTACAAGATGCTGCCCGAAGAGCCTGCGGCTGACCCGCAGGCGCGTGATCGTAGCGAGCGCGATGTGCAGAAGAAGTCAACCGCCGCGGGGAAAGAGGCGTTTTTCCTCCAGGCCGGCTCGTTCCAGAACGCTCCTGATGCCGCGAGCTTGAAGGCCCGGCTGGCGTTGTTGGGGGTGGAAGCCTCGGTGCAGGCCACCCCGCTGCCCGATAAGGGAGTATGGCATCGCGTGCGCATCGGCCCCTACACCAGCGTGGAGGAACTCGCCCGGACGCGGGACACTCTGAAGCAGAACGGCGTCGAGACCACGCTCATCAGGGTGCGTGAATAGCGCGGCGCGCTTTTTTTCCCCGGAGAACCGATGAACCTGCTGAAATCGTACTGGCGCGCGGCTGCGTGCGTGCTCGCCATCACCCTGAACACCGCCGCGGCGGCGCAACTCGCGCCGGGCAAGGACTATCGACTCGTCAACCCCCCGCAACCCACGACGAGCGGCAAGCAGGTCGAGGTCATCGAGTTCTTCTACTACGGTTGCCCGTACTGCAACGAGCTGCAGCCCGCGCTGCGGACCTGGCTCAAGCGCAAGCCCGCGGATGTCGCGTTCCGGCGCGAGCCCGCGGTGTTCCAGGACGCATGGCTGCCGCTCACGACGACCTTTCACACGCTCGAAGCGATGGGGCTCGAAGCCAAGCTCCACTACGAGCTGTTCAGCGCCATCCACGAGCAGCACAGCATCGAGCCCAAAGGCTTGCTGCGCGACACGAAGCCGCTTTACGACTGGATGGCGAAGCAGGGGGTGGATCGCAAGCAGTTCTCCGATGTGTTCAATTCCTTCAGCGTGCGCAGCCGCACTAACCGCTCCATTGAGATGACGCGCAGCTACGACATCCCCGGGACGCCCGCGGTGGTGATCGACGGCAAGTACCTCATCATGCTGTCCAACGCGATGAAGCCCGACAAGAGCGTCGACTACGAGCGTTTCACCCGGCTGCTCGACCAGATGATCGCCATGGCGCGCAAGGAGCGCGCCGGCAAATAAGCCGTGGCAAGGCGCCGCCTCCGCACCATCGCGCTGCTCGCGCTCGCGTGCTTCAGCGCGGCCGCGCCCGCGCAGGAGATACGTGCGCGGCAGAACCTCGAGTACCGGCTGATCGCGCCGCAGCCGGTAGAGACTCCGGGAAAGATCGAAGTCATAGACTTCTTCTGGTACGCCTGCCCTCACTGCAACAACCTGCAGCCCGCGCTGGAGCGCTGGGCCGAGCGCAAGCCCGCCGACGTGGCCTTGCGCCGCATTCCGGCTGTTCTGCGTGACAGCTGGGCGCAGCACGCGCGCATCTATTACACCCTCGAGCTGCTCGGGGAAGTCGAGCGCCTGCACCAGAGGGTTTATTTCAGCTATCACGTCGAGGAGCTGTCGATGAGCAAACCCGATGTGATGGAGCGGTGGGCTGCTGCCAACGGCATAGACGTAGCACGCTGGCGCAGCGCGTACAACTCCCCGGAGGTCGAGGCTCGAATAGCGCGTGCCCGGCAATTGAGCGAGGCCTACGATATCCATGGCACGCCGTCGCTGGTGGTGGACGGCCGCTACGTCACGTCGTCGTCCATGGTGTCCACCTACCAGGAAATGGTGCTGGTCCTGGAAGACCTGATTCTCATCGCGCGCCAGAACCGCGGCGCGAAGTAGCGCCGGCCCGCTGCGCATGGGCGCCGCGCAGCAACAATCCCTGCGCGTCATCATTACCGGAGCGTCGAGCGGCATCGGCGCGGCGCTTGCTCGGCGCTACGCCGCTGCCGGCGCCACACTGGGCCTCATCGCCCGGCGCCGACCCGGGCTGGAGCAGCTCGCGGGAGAGTTGGCCGTCCCGCACGAAATCTACCCCCTGGACGTGCGTGATGGCGCTGCTGTCGCCGCGGCCGCCCGTGCCTTCGTCGCCCGCCACGGTTGTCCCGACATCGTCATCGCCAGCGCCGGCGTCAGCGTCGGCACGGCGGCGGGGCATGCCGAGGACATCGCGGTGTTCCAGGAGGTGCTCGATATCAACGTCATGGGGGCCGTGAAAACCCTCCAACCGTTCATCGGCTGCATGCGCAGCCGCGGCAGCGGCGCGCTGGTCGGCATCGCGAGCGTCGCGAGCTACCGCGGGTTGCCCGGCGCCGGCGCGTACTCGGCGTCGAAGGCGGCGTTGGTCTCCGCTCTCGAAA
Source organism: Burkholderiales bacterium (assembly GCA_035259925.1). GTDB lineage: Bacteria > Pseudomonadota > Gammaproteobacteria > Burkholderiales > SG8-41 > SG8-41. The sequence goes on along the minus strand of DATFVY010000271.1, from coordinate 5,241 downwards.
GCCTGCGGGTCGAGCTGCGCGGCAGTGGAATCAAGGTGATTACGATCTGCCCCGGCTACATTGCCACGCCGATGACGGCGAACAACCCCTATCCGATGCCGTTCCTGATGGGCGCCGACCGGGCCGCGGAGAAGATCACGGCATTGATCGCGCGCGGCCGGGAGTTTGCGGTCATACCCTGGCAGATGGCGGTCATCGCGCGCCTCATGCGCCTGCTTCCCAACTGGCTCTACGACCGCCTCGCGGCGAACAGGGGGCGCAAGCCCCGGCGCGGCAGCTAGCTATTCGACCGTCACGCTCTTGGCAAGATTGCGGGGCTTGTCCACGTCGGTGCCGCGCAGGATGGCGACGTGATAGGCGAGGAGCTGCAGTGGAACGACGTGAAGGATGGGTGAGAGCGGCCCGGCGTGATCCATGAGCTGGATCACGTGCACTCCCTGGCTTTCGGCGATCTGGGCTCCGCGATCGGCGAAAACATAGAGTTCGCCGCCGCGGGCGCGTACTTCCTGCATGTTCGACTTCAGCTTCTCCAGCAGCTGGTCGTTGGGCGCCACCGTCACGACCGGCATGTCGGCGTCCACCAGGGCAAGCGGGCCGTGCTTCAACTCGCCGGCCGCATAGGCTTCAGCGTGGATATAGGAGATTTCCTTGAGCTTCAGCGCGCCTTCCATCGCGATCGGGAAATGCACGCCGCGGCCGAGGAACAGGGCATGCTGCTTCGGCTTGAAGCGCCGCGCCCAGTCCCGCACCCGGTCTTGCACGGACAGCACGGCCTCTATCGCGCGCGGCAGATGGCGCAGCTCGGTGATGAGCTCCTTTTCCTTTTCGGAAGAAAGGCGGCCCCTGAGCTTCGCCAGCACCAGTGTCAGCACAAACAACGCCGCAAGCTGCGTCGTGAACGCCTTGGTCGACGCGACGCCGATCTCGGGCCCGGCGCGGGTGAGAAAACGCAGCTCGGACGCCCTCATCAGCGTCGACTCCGGCGAGTTGCAGATCGTCAGCGTGTCGCTGACCCCGTGCGCTTGGGCGTGCTTCAGCGCAGCGATGGTATCCGCCGTCTCGCCCGACTGGGAGATCGTAATCACCAGGGTGTCCGGCAGCAGCACGGATTCGCGGTAACGGAACTCGCTCGCGATTTCGACCGCCGCCGGGAGCCCGGCGAAGGCCTCCAGCCAGTAGCGCGCGACCAAGCCGGCGTGGAAGCTCGTCCCGCACGCGAGGACCAGCACTCGCTGGGCACGCGCGAAGAGGGCGTCGGCTTGCGTGCCGAACAGGTTGGGCTGCAGGGAGCGGGCATTGGCCACCATCTCCAAGGTGTTGCCCACGGCGCCCGGCTGCTCAAAAATTTCCTTCTGCATGTAATGGGTGTACGGGCCGAGCTCTACCGAATCCTTCGTCAGGCGGCTGTGGGTGGGCTTGCGATCGACGTATGTTCCGCCGGCATCGCAAATCCTCACGCGGTCAGGACGCACCTCGACGACATCGCCCTCGGCAAGGTAGATGACTTCGCGCGTCCTGTTCAGCAGCGCGCTCGCGTCCGAGGCGAGGAAGTTTTCGCCTTGGCCGACGCCCACCAGGAGCGGCGAGCCTTTGCGCGCGCCCACGACGGTCTCGGGTTCGCGCGCCGAGACGAAGCCGACGGCGTACGCGCCGTCCCATTCCCGGCTCGCGGCCTTGACGGCCTCGAACAGCGTGAGACCCTTCGCGACCAGGGAATGCACGTGGTGGACCATGACCTCGGTGTCTGTTTCCGAGGAGAAGCCATAGCCCAACGCTTTCATTCGCGCGCGTATCGGCTCATGATTCTCGACGATGCCGTTGTGAACGATGCCGATCTCGAGCCCGCCGCCTACCGAGAAATGGGGGTGCGCATTGGCTTCAGTGGGAGCCCCGTGCGTCGCCCAGCGCGTGTGCGACAGCCCCGTGCGCGCCTGCACACCCTGCCCGCGCGCCAGCTCGTCCAGCTGCGCCACCCGCCCGGTAGAGCGCAGCCGCTGCAGGCGTCCAGCCTCGAGATAGGCGATACCCGCCGAGTCGTAGCCGCGGTACTCGAGCCGCCGGATCCCGTCGATCAGAATGTCCACCACGTTACGTGTGGACGCCGCGCCGACTATGCCGCACATGATTTCAGTGATGAGTGATGGGTGATGAGTGAGAAGGGCGGAACGCGTGCGCGCCCGCCGTGCCGCTTCGACCCGCTTTACTTTTCACTCTCGCTCCGCGCTTTTTTTTGCGGCCGCTTCCAGTCGGGTCGGTGCCGCTGAGTCTTCTCGTTGATCACGAGGCCCCCCGGCGGCGTATCCTGCCACACTGTCGTGCCGGCACCTATCGTTGCGCCCTTCGCCACCGTAACCGGCGCGACGAGCTGGACATCCGAGCCGATATGCACGTCGTCCTCGATCACGGTGCGGTGCTTGTTGGCGCCGTCGTAGTTGCAGACGATGGTGCCCGCGCCGACGTTGACGTCCTGTCCCACGCTGGTGTCGCCGATGTAGGCGAGGTGATTGGCCTTGGAGCGGGCCGCGACTTCGGATGCCTTCAGCTCCACGAAATTCCCGATATGCACCTCTTCCGCCAGCCGCGTCCCGGGGCGGAAGCGGGCGAAGGGTCCGACCCGGCACCGGGCGCCGATCTTCGCGGTGTCGATATGAGTGAATGCCTCGATCCGGGTGCCGGCGCCTACTTCGAGGTCCTTGAGGACGCAATTGGCGCCGATCGATACGCGATCGGCAAGCTTGACTTCGCCTTCGAACACGCAGTTGACGTCGATAAACACGTCCTGACCGCATTGCAGACTGCCCCGGACGTCGAGCCGCATCGGGTCGGCCAGCGTGACGCCGGCCTCCATCAGCCGTGTCGCCTGCTGCCACTGGTAGATGCGCTCGAGCCTGGCGAGCTGCTGCTTGCTGTTCACCCCCAGGACCTCCCAGCTTTCTCGCGCGCGCACGGTGGCGACGGCTACCCGGTCGGCCAGCGCGAGCGGCACAACGTCAGTGAGGTAGTACTCGCGCTGCGCGTTGCTGTTGCCGAGCTTCGCGAGCCAGTCCGGCAGGCGCGCCGTGGGCAGAGCCATGATGCCGGAATTGATCTCACGGATGCCGCGCTGCGCGGCGCTGGCATCCTTCTCCTCGACGATGCCCGTTATCGAGCCGCGGCGGTTGCGCACGATGCGGCCGTAACCGGCGGGATCGTCGAGCTCGGCAGTCAACAGCGTCAGGCGGTCGCCGCCTGCTGCGATCATCGCCGCCAGGGTCTCTTCGCCAACGAGCGGCACATCGCCGTAGAGCACAAGCGTGCGTTCCCCCTGGCTCAAGTGCTTCTGCGCCTGCGCCACCGCATGTCCGGTGCCGAGCTGCGGCTGCTGCCTCACGAAAGCGAGATCGTCGGCCTTGAGCGTCTGCGGCACCTGCTCGCCGCCATGCCCGTAGACCACGCAAATGCGTGCCGGCTTGAGCGCGCGCGCGGCCTCTATGACGTGCGTGATGAGGGGCCGGCCCCCCAGCGGATGCAGGACCTTGGGCAGGTGCGAGTGCATGCGCTTGCCCTGGCCCGCGGCAAGGATCACAACATTGAGTCCGGCAGCCATCTGGAAATTATCGCACAAACATGAAGTTAGAGACTGTTCCGGAAGGGCCTAAACGGTCCCTGATACTCTACTCCCGAGATAGCGCGTAACAGCCTCCTGTTGTGCCGGCGTCATATGGAGGCCGGCCTTGGTCCGGCGCCACAGCACGTCCTCCGCATTCATCGCCCACTCGTGCTCGACCAGATAGTCGATCTCGCGCGTGCAGAGTTCCGCCCCGAAGGACTCGCCGAGGTCTGCCGCCGTAGCGGCATTTCCCAGCAAGTCGTAGGTGAGCGCGCCGTGGCGTCCCGCGAGCGCGTGCAGCAACGGCCGCGGCAGCCGTGGGTAGCGCTGCGCCAGGTGCTGCTCGAAGGAGACTCGATCGCCGCGCGGTATGGTCGCCCCGGGCAGCGCGGCATCCGCAGTCCAGCTCGGTCCCATTCCCAGCCTGCGAAACCATGGGCCGAGCTTCTCGAGCGCGTGCTCGGCCAGCCGGCGGTAGGTCGTGATCTTGCCCCCGAACACGGACAGCACCGGCGCGGCTCCCTGATCGATGTCGAGCCGCAGCACGTAGTCGCGCGTTACGGCCGACGGATTCACGGTGCCGTCATCGTAGAGTGGCCGCACGCCAGCGTACTGCCACACGACATGGGCCGGATGCACCGCGCGCTCGAGATAGCGGCTCGCGGCACGACAGAGGTATTCCACTTCCGTGGCGCTCGCCTCGGGCCGGGACGGATCTCCATCGTGCGGAATATCCGTGGTGCCGATCAGCGTATGGTCATCCCCGTAAGGAATCATGAAGACCACGCGCCGGTCGTCGTTCTGCAGGATGAATGCGTGTTCTCCTTCGTAGAGTCGCGGCACCACGACGTGGCTGCCCCTCACCAGGCGCACGTTGTCGGCCGACGGCTGACGCAAGCGTTCGTTGAGCACCGACTTCACCCACGGACCCGCCGCGTTGACCACCGCGCGCGCCGCCACTTCCCATTCGCCTTCCCTGCCGCGCAACCGCAAGCGCCACACCGCGCCATCGCGCTTCGCTTGCAGGCACTCGGTGCGCGTGAGCACTTTCGCGCCCCGCGCCGCGGCGTCGCGCGCGTTGGCCACCACCAGGCGGGCGTCATCGACGCGGCAGTCCGAATAGATGAAGCCGTGGCGGAATTCGGGCTTGAGGCCGCTCGAGTACGGCGGCCGGTCGAGCCTCACCGCGTGGGACCCCGGCAGCCGCGTGCGGCGCCCGAGATGGTCGTAGAGAAAGAGGCCGGTGCGGATCATCCAGCGCGGGCGCAGCTGAGGCACGTGCGGCATGACGAAGCGCGCCGGGCGCACCAGATGCGCGGCTATTTTCAGCAGCACCTCGCGCTCGGCGAGCGCCTCGGCCACCAGGCGGAACTCGTACTGCTCCAGGTAGCGCAGCCCGCCGTGGATCAGCTTGCTGCTCGCCGAGCTGGTGTGCGCTGCGAGGTCGTCCTGCTCGACCAGCAGCACCGACAGCCCGCGCCCGGCCGCGTCGCGGGCGATGCCGGCGCCGTTGATGCCGCCGCCGATGACGAGCAGGTCGTAGGTCGGGTCGCTCATGGGGCCGCGAAATTGTAGCGGATGCGCTACGAAGCTCCCCTACGCCGGCGCTACCCCAGGTGCCGTGCAGGACCTGATTTGGCGCGGCCGATTCG
>DATFVY010000270.1:0-3939 GCA_035259925.1 Burkholderiales bacterium | reverse complement strand
GTGCCGGCGCCCATTTCCATGTCGTACGGCTGCAGCAGCACGCAGCCTTGCCGGTCCCAGTATTGGTTCAGTTTCAGGATGATCTGCTGGAAGGTCAGCATGAAGGCGCGCAAGTCCTAACTGGCCCCTAAACTGAGGTGGGGGTTACGAGGGGGCGTGCCCCCTCGTTCCGGCCTCAATCTTACAGGCTTCCGTCAGGCCGCGGAACGCGGCCGCAGGGCATATGCCGAGGCGATCAGCGCGAGACACAAGAACAGCGCGGCATAGTTTCCCCAGCGCACGTAGGGCGTGGCGCCGCGATGGCCCTGGACCTCGCGAGTCACCGCGGCCATGGTGAATTCCGGCGCCGCCGCGACCAATTCGCCCCGAGGGTCAATCACACCGGTCACGCCGGTATTCGTCGCGCGCAGCATGGTGCGGCCGGTCTCCATGGCGCGCGCGCGGGAAATCTGCAGGTGCTGCTGCGGCGCGAGCGAACGGCCGAACCAGGCGACGTTGCTGACGTTTACCAGCAGCGTCGCCTCCGGCAGCTGCCGGATGATTTCCTCTCCGAACGCGTCCTCGTAGCAGATGTTGACCGCGACGCGCTCTCCCCCCACGGCGAGCGGCCGCTGGTCCGCGCTCCCGCGCGAGAAATCCTGCAGCGGGATCGCGAGCGCGCCGACGATCCCCGCCAGCAACGGCCGCAGCGGGATGAATTCCCCGAACGGCACCAGGTGGGATTTGCGATAGAACTGCCGCGGCGAGTTCCCCAGGGTGACGACGCTGTTGTAGTAGCCGCCACCGGCGATGCGCTCGGGTACTCCGAGGAGGATGTCTCCGCCTTGCACGCGCGCGTGCGCCGCCAGCACGTTGAGGTAGTCCTCGGGCACCTGCTGGAGAAACAGCGGCAGCGCCGTCTCCGGCAGGATGATCAACTTCGCCGTCGACGACTCGGTCATCCGGCGGTAGGTATTGAGCGTGGGAACGACCCGGTCTTCGCGCCACTTCTGGTCCTGCGCGACGTTCCCCTGCAGGAGGCTCACGGTCACTGGCGCTCCGGCCGGTTCGGTCCAGGCGACCTGCTTGAGACCGAGGCCGACTCCCCACAGAGCGAAGAAGGCAAGGGTCGAAACAGGGAGAGTGAAGGAAGCCACCCTGGATGATCCGCCCTCCATCCTGTCCGCCACGCCCTGCCACAAGACCACGAGCAATCCCGCGCTGGCCGCAGTGACCAGCGTGACACCGTAAATTCCCACGACCGGGGCGTACCCCGCGAGCGGGCTCGCGGGAATCTGGGAGTAACCGATGGCGAGCCAGGGGAACCCGGTGAGGATCCAGCCCCGCGTCCACTCCGCCAGGGTCCAGGCCGCGGGCGCGAGCAATGCGCACATCACGGCACGTGAAAACCGGGGTCGGACGCAGCCGTACGCCGCACCGGCGGGGAGCAGCGCCAGAAATGCGCAAAAGAGAAACGTGGCGATCGCGGCGAGCGGCGCCGGCATCGCGCCGAAGTCGTGCAGGCTCACGTAGACCCACGAGACGCCGAACAGGAACAGTCCGAGCCCGTAGGCGAAACCCTGCAGCGCCGCCGCCCGGGGCGAGGGCGCCCTCGACCACAGGTAGAGCAGCGCTGCCAAAGTCAGCACCGGCAGCGGGAATACCCCGAACGGCGCGTAACCGAGGACGGTTACGGCGCCGAGGAGGAACGAAACGGGGACCGAGTGGCGAGAAACGAGTAACGAGAAACGAGTAACGAGCCCCGCATCCATTATTTCTTCTTGGCGACCTGGAGCAGGTGCAGGCGGCGGCTGTCCGAGCGCAGCACCCGGAAATTCAGGCCATCGAAGGACAGCTGCTCGCCGCGCTTGGGCACGCGCCCGAAGCGCGACAGGACGAGCCCCCCGATGGTGTCGAACTCCCCGTACTGGGTGCCGAACGCGTTGTTGAAGTCCGCGATCTCGGTGAGGGCCTTGACGCGGTACTGCCCGCCTTTCTCCGGGACGATATTGTCCTCGACGTCGTCGAAATCGTATTCATCCTCGATGTCGCCGACGATCTGCTCGATCACGTCCTCAATCGTCACCAGCCCGGCCACGCCGCCGTACTCGTCGACCACGATGGCCATGTGATTGCGGTTCTTGCGGAATTCCTTGAGCAGCACGTTGAGGGGCTTCGAGCCGGGGATGAACACCGCCGGGCGCAGCATGTCGCGCACATTGAACTCCTCCTCGCCGGCGTAGTGGCGCAACAGGTCCTTGGCGAGCAGTATCCCGATCACGTCGTCCTTGTTCTCCCCGAACACCGGGAAGCGCGAGTGCCCGGTCTGGATCACCATGGGGATGAACTGGTCCGGCGACTCCCGCACATCGATCACGTCCATCTGGGCGCGCGGCACCATGATGTCGCGTGCCTGCATCTCGGACACCTGCAGCACGCCCTCGATCATGGAGAGCGCGTCGGCGTCGAGCAGGTTGCGCTCGTAGCTGGTACGCAACAGCTCGACCAGCTCCTCCCGGTCCTCGGGCTCGCGCGCGAGCCACGCGCCGAGGCGGTCGAGGAGGGTGGGCTTGTGGCTGCCCGGGTCGTTAGCCATTTTTCCCTTCCCCTCTCCCGTACGGATCGGCGTAGCCGAGCCGGATAACGATGCTCGATTCGCGGCGCTCCATCGCCCGCGCGTCCGTCCCGGACTCGTGGTCGTAGCCCTGGAGGTGCAGGACGCCGTGCACCACCAGGTGGGCGTAATGGGCGGCCGCGCTCTTGCGCTGGGCGCGCGCCTCGCGCGCGATGACGGGCGCGCACAGCGCGAGGTCGCCCTCGAGCCGCGGTCGCTCGCGCATGACGAAGGTGAGCACGTTGGTGGCGTAGTTCCTGCCGCGGAAGGAGCGGTTGAGCGCGCGCGCCTCGCCGGCCCCGACCAGGCGCACGGTCACGCGCGCGCTGCGCTCGAGGGCGGCGCGCGCCCAGCGCCTGAGCTGTGCCCGCGACGGCAGCCCGCGCCGGCTCGTCGCGTACTGCACGGCCAGCTGCAGCCGGGGGCTAGCGGCCCGGGTCGTCCTGCGAGTGCTGCTGGTAGGCATTGACGATACGCTGCACCAGGGGATGGCGCACGACGTCCTCCAGTTCGAAATGGGTGAATGCGATGCCACGCACTTTCTTGAGCACGTCGAGTGCCTCGACCAGCCCGCTCTTCTGGCCGCGCGCGAGGTCGATCTGGGTGATGTCGCCAGTGACCACCGCTTTGCTGCCGAAGCCGATGCGCGTGAGAAACATCTTCATCTGCTCCGGCGTCGTATTTTGCGCCTCGTCGAGGATAACGAAAGACTGGTTGAGCGTGCGCCCGCGCATGAAGGCGAGCGGCGCGATCTCGATCGCCCCGCGCTCGAACATCTTTGCCACCTTGTCGAAGCCCATGAGGTCGTAGAGCGCGTCGTAAAGCGGCCGCAGATAAGGATCGACCTTGGCCGCCATGTCGCCGGGCAGGAATCCCAGGCGCTCGCCGGCTTCGACCGCGGGCCGCACCAGCACCAGCCGCTTCACCGCCTCGCGCTCGAGCGCGTCCACGGCGCAGGCGACCGCCAGGTAGGTCTTGCCGGTGCCCGCCGGGCCGACGCTGAAAGTGAGATCGTGGGCGAGGATGTTCTGCAGGTACTCGACCTGCCGCGGCGTGCGTCCATGCAGGTCCTGGCGCCGCGTGAGGAGCTGGGGACTGCCGTCGGGCGCCGGGGCCTTGCGCGGGCTCGCCACTTCGATCAGGCCGAGCTGCACGTCTTCCAGGGACAGCCCGCTCTTCGCCTGCTCGTAGAACGAGCGCAGCACCTGCGCTGCGCGCCGCGTCTGGTCGGGCGAACCGTTCAAGGCGAAGCGTTCGCCCCGGCGCGAGATGCTCACGTCGAGCGCGGTTTCGATCTGCCGCAGGTTCTCGTCGAGCGCGCCGCACAGGTTGGCGAGGCGCTGGTT
>DATFVY010000269.1:0-3137 GCA_035259925.1 Burkholderiales bacterium | reverse complement strand
CGTGGATCTGCGACTCGTGGCTGTGCACGCCGCCGGGGGAGAGCAAACCCAGCACGTGCAGCGCGCGGCCGGCGCCGCGAGCGGTCTCGACCGCCTTGGCGATCACCGGATTGCGGAAGAATGCGCCGCTCTCGATCGCGGTCTCGATGCGGGTGTAATCCTGGTAGACGATGCGCCCGGCGCCGATGTTCATGTGCCCGACTTCAGAGTTCCCCATCTGGTCCTTGGGCAGCCCGACCCACTTTTCCGAAGCGTCAATTACGGTGTGCGGATACTTCTGCCACAGGAAATTCCAGTGCGGCTTGCGCGCCTGGCAGATCGCGTTGTGGTCGCATTCCTCGCGATGCCCGAAACCGTCGAGTATGATCAGGAGGACCGGAGTGACTTTCATCGTTTCGCGGGCTCGCTGGCGTGGCGCCGTCGCCCAATTTTAGTCCATTTCTCCGCGTGAGCCTCGTGCTCGTGGAGGTGGCGCGCCGCCATCCCGCCTAAGTGATGCCTCTGTTAGAATTGGCCACCGCAAAATTGGCGCCGCGCAGCGCGCGAGCGCACGAGGATTGAGGTTGGAGCAGTTCCTGATTTTTCTTCAGAAGAGCCCGTTCAACATGCTGCTGTTCGGGCTGGCAGTGGCTTCGGGCGGAATGCTGTTGTGGCCGCTCGTGTCGCGGCCGTTCCGGGTGTCCCACGAAGTGAGCGCGTTCGACGCGGTGCAGCTCATCAACCGGCGCGATGCCGTGGTGCTCGACGTGCGCGCCTCCGGCGAGTACGCGGCCGGGCACATCACCAACGCCAGGCATATCCCGGAGGCGCAGCTGGCCGACCGCGCCAAGGAGCTCGACAAGTTCCGCTCGCGGCCGATCATCGTCAGCTGCGGCGCCGGATCGCGCGCACCGGGTGTCGCCGGAGCGCTGCGCAAGCAGGGCTTCGCCGAAGCGTTTGCGCTGCGCGGCGGCATCGCAGCGTGGCAGCAGGCGAGCCTGCCGCTGGAAAAAAGCTGATGTCGAAAATCACGATGTACAGCACGGGCGTCTGCCCGTTCTGCCAGATGGCGGAGCGGCTGCTGCGCTCGAAAGGCGTGACCGTCATCGACAAGATCCGCGTGGACCTAGAGCCGGAGCGCCGGGCGGAGATGATGGAAAGAACGGGACGCCGCACTGTGCCCCAGATCTATATCGGAGAGAGGCATGTCGGCGGCTTCGACGACCTGTCCGCCCTCGAGCGCGCCGGTCAGCTCGATGAGCTGCTGGCCCCGCGAAAGCAGTAGCGCCGCCGCAAGGACGATCGAACATGAGCGAACAGCAGCAGGTCTTCAATATCGACAAGATCTACCTCAAGGATCTGTCGCTTGAGATCCCGAATGCGCCGCAGGTATTCACCGAAAAAGATCCGCCGCGGGTCGACATCAGCCTCCACAACGAAGTGAAGCAACTCGACGCTGGCCTCTACGAGGTCACGCTCACCGCGACGGTGACGGCCAAGCACAACGAAAAGACCGCCTTCCTGATCGAGGCCGCTCACGCGGGGATATTCCAGATCCGCAATTTTGCGCAGGAGGAACTGGCGGCGGTGATCAACGTGACCTGCCCCAGGACCCTGCTGCCGTACGCGAGGGAAACGGTCGCGAACGTGCTGGCGCGCGCCGGTTTTCCGCCGGTGGTGCTGCCCCACGTGGGTTTCGAGTCGATATATCAGCAACGCCTGCAGGAGCAGCAGCAAGCGCAGGCGGGGGCGGTGCCTGCTGCTTGAATACAGTGACCAGCGACCGGCGACCAGTGGCCCGAAAGCATCCTGATTCCGGTCAATGCGGGAGGCTCGCTCTGGGAGTCGCGTTTGCCACGGCGGCGCTCGCCGCGCTTCCGGCAGCAGCCGGAGAGTTCCGCTCGGTGGCGGACAATGCCGCCGTGCTCTACGACGCTCCTTCGGTGAAATCGAGGAAGGTCTACGTCGTGAGTCAGGGCTACCCGGTGGAAGTCGTCGTGGTAGTCGAGGGCTGGAGCAAAGTGCGCGATGCCAGCGGCGACTTGACGTGGATCGAGAGCAAGCGCTTGAGCGACAAGCGCACCGTGCTCGTGAAAGCGGGCCTCGCGCAGGTCCGCGAGGCTGCTGGCGACACGGCCCCCGTAGTGTTCGAAGCCGCCCAGGACGTGTTGCTCGAGGTGCTGGGTAGCGCGAGCGGAGGCTGGTTGCGCGTCAGGCATCGCGACGGGCAAGCCGGCTACGTCCGCGTTGGCCAGGTCTGGGGTGGCTGAAGTCGGTGATGGGTGATGAGTGATGGGTGATGAGCGTCCAATCGCCGACCCATTACCCACTACTCATTACCCATTGCCTGAATGAAGATCGCGGTCCTCGGCGCGGGCGCATGGGGCACTGCGATCAGCATAGTGCTGTGTGCGCGCCACGAGGTGCGGCTGTGGGCGCGCGACGCGGCGCTGGCGTCGGCCTTGAGGGCCGACCACGCCAACCGCCGCTACCTGCCCGGCTTCGAGCTGCCGCCGGCGATCGTGCCAACGGAGGATCTCGCCCGCGCGCTGGACGGCGCGGAAATGATACTGGCGGCCACAACGACGGACGGGCTGCGGGCGACGCTGCGCGCGACGCGCGCGGCCGGCTGCGCGGCACCCCTGGTGTGGCTCTGCAAGGGCTTCGAAAGCGGGGCGGCGAAGCTGCCGCACCAGATCTGCGCGGAGGAACTGGCGCAGGGCGTGTCGCGCGCGGCGCTGTCCGGCCCGAGCTTCGCGGAGGAGGTTGCGCGCGGGCTGCCCGCGGCGCTTACGCTGGCGTCCGCCGACTCCGCCTTCGCGCGCAGCGCGGCGCGCGCGGTGCACGGCGCAGCTCTCCGCATCTACCCGAGCGAGGACGTGACGGGCGTGGAGGTGGCGGGAGCCGTTAAGAACGTAATAGCGATCGCCGCCGGCGTGTGCGACGGGCTCGAGCTGGGCCTGAGCGCGCGCGCCGCGCTGATCGCGCGCGGGCTCGCCGAGATGACACGGCTCGGCGTCGCGCTCGGCGGGCGGCCCGAGACCTTCATGGGGCTCGCCGGCGCGGGCGACCTGATCCTCACCTGCACTGGAGATCTCTCGCGCAACCGGCGCGTCGGGTTGCGGCTCGCGCGTGGCGCGGCGCTCGACCAGGTGCTG
>DATFVY010000268.1:0-3793 GCA_035259925.1 Burkholderiales bacterium | reverse complement strand
GCACCGTAGCGGTCGCCGAGCCAGCCCATGATCACGACGGCGGGCAGTCCCACGATGAAGGCGATGGAGTAGGCAGCCGAGATGTCGCCCCGCGACCAGCCGAAGAGCTCGACCAGCGGCTCGACGAAGACGGCGAACGAGCCGTGATCGGCGCGGCTCGCGATATTGAGCATGCACGCCGCGAACAGCACGACCCAGGCGTAGTGCAGCTTCCGTTTTCCGATGGTGATCACGATGTGGGCTCTGCTTTTACCGGTGCCGCGCTGATTATAGGGCGCGCGCGGCAGCTGGCACGGGAGAGCGGGAGGGCGGGAGAGCGGAAGGGCGAGAACTTCCGTGAGGGCGGGAGAGCGGGAGAGCGAATATCTCGGCGTTCGCCGAGGGACCCATCACCCATTACCGGGTAAGCTTGCCGTCGGTCATTAGTCATCAGTCATCAGTCATCAGTCGTCAGTCGTCACCGATCCGCATGCAGCACCTCCTGATCGCCATCGGGGCGATGTTCTTTCAGCAGACCTGCGCGGCTCTGGCCCGGGCGCTGCCGGCGGTGATCGCGCCGACGATCATCGCGGACCTGCGCATCGACGCGTTCTGGATCGGCATCTATTTCGGCTTGACGGCGCTGTCTTCGCTCGTCGTGCAGCTCGGTTGCGGCAGCTTCATCATCCGCTACGGCGCCCTGCGCGTGAGCCAGGTCTCCCTCGTCATGCTCGGCGCCGGCTCCGCGCTGGCCGCGCTGGGAACGCCCCTGCCGCTGGTCCTGTCCGCGCTCATCGTCGGAGGCGGAGGCGCGGTATCCACGCCGGCGAGCTCGCACCTGCTCGCTCGCTGCACGACGCCGCGCTATCTGCCTCTTGTGTTCTCCATCAAGCAGACCGCGGTGCCGGCCGGGCTCCTGCTGGCCGGCTTGCTCGGGCCGCCGCTGGCGGAATGGCTGGGCTGGCGCGCGACGATGCTGCTCGGCGGGGCCGCGTGCCTGTTGCTGGTGTTCCTGCTGCAGCCGCTGCGCGAGAGGTTCGACGACGACCGGGTACCGACGCGCGCCTTCCGGCTGTCGGATTTCAGGACGACGCTGGTCGCAGTGCTCGCCACCCGCAGGCTGCGCGCCCTGTCCTACGCCTGCCTCGTCTTCAACGGCCTGCAGACGGTCATGACGGCGTATTTCGTCGTCTACCTGACGACGATCGGCTTCACGCCGGTCGCCGCGGGCTTTCTGTTCTCGGTGGCGACGGCGGTCGCCGTGCCCGGCCGCATTCTGTGGGGCTGGATCGGCAGCACCTACGTTTCCCCGCGCCTGATGATGGCGGCACTCGCGCTCGGGATGGCGGGAAGCGCGGCGCTCCTCGCTTTCGCCAACGACGACTGGCCGGTGCTGGCGGTCGGCCTCGCCGGTTGCGCGTTGAGCGCCACGGCGCTCTCCTGGCACGGCCTGCTGCTCGCGGAGACCGCGCGCGCCTCGCCGGAGGACATGCGGGGCGGGGTGACCGGCGGCGTGCTGTCTTTCGGCCAGGTCGGCGCGCTGGCCCTGCCGCTGCTTTATTCGGGCCTGCTCGAATTCAGCGGGAGCTACGGCGTCGGGTTCGTCGTGTGCGGCCTGCCGGCGCTGCTCGTCGGCGTCCAGCTCCTGCGCCGCTGAACGGCGCCGGGCACCGTCGTGCGCGGTGACTTCGTCACGCGCTTGCCGTTTGCATAAACGCCCGGGCGGCGCTAGATTTAGGCGCATCCGGTCGTATTCGCCAACCGTCACCCGTGAGCACTGGGCCCACCATCAAGCGCAAGCTTGCCGCGATACTCGCCGCCGATGCGGTCGGGTACAGCCGGCTCATGGGCACCAACGAGGAGAAGACGCTCAAGGTCCTGGCGGTCCACCGGGCGGTCATCGACGGCATCATCGCCTTTCACGAGGGGCGCATCGTGAACACCGCGGGCGACAGCGTGCTCGCGGAGTTCGCCAGCCCTGTCGAGGCGGTGCGCTGCGCGGTGGAGATGCAGGACTCGCTGAAGACGCGCAACGACAGCCTGCCGGAAGACCAGCGCATGCAGTTTCGCGTGGGCGTCAACCTGGGCGACGTGATGGTGAAGGGCGACGATCTGCTCGGCGACGGAGTCAACATCGCGGCGCGCCTCGAGAGCATCGCCGAGCCCGGCGGCATCTGCGTGTCCTCGGCCGTCTATGACCAGATCGCGGGCAAGCTCGACCTGGGATTCGTGGATATCGGCACCCAGTCGCTGAAGAACATCCCCCGGCCTATCCAGGCCTACCGCATACAGCGCGGCGGTGCCCGGCCCGCGCCGAGCCAGCCCGCGCCGCCCCCGAGGCGGCGCGCGCCATGGCTATGGGGCGGGATAGCAGCGGCCGCGGTCATCGTCCTGGCCGGGGGAGCGTGGATGGCCGTGTCGGCACTGCGATCGCCGGAGCGCGCAAAGTACGAAGCCGAGCTCGCCCGCGCTCGCGCCGAGGCGGAGGCGGCGGTACGGCGCGCGGAAGCGGACGCTGCGGCGGCTGCCACGGCCAAGCGCGCACTCGAGGCGCAGCAGGCGGCCGAGAAGCGCGCGCGAGCGGAAGCGGAGCTTGCCCGGGCGCAGGCCGCCGCGCAGCGCCGCAAGGCCGCGGAAGAAGCAGCGGCGCAGCGCGCAGCGGAGGCGGCCACGGCGCGAAAGGCCGCGCGGTCGGTGGAACCCGCGCCCAAGCTGGCTGCGGTCCCGGCAAACCTCGCCGAGCCCCCCAGCGTGCCCAGGAGCTACGAGGGACGGTGGGCGGGTCAGATCGCGTGCCAGAAGTTCGGAAACCGGCAGGCATTCTCCGCGGAGGTTCCGGTTGAAGTGACCAAGGGCCGCCTGTTCAGCGTCCAGCACGGGGAACAGGGCAACGCCGGCTCGTTCCGGGTGTCGGGCGCCCCGGATGCCGGCGGCCGGCTGCAGATGAGCGGCGAGGGATTCACGGCGGGCCCCACCAGCCGGCGCGGCCGATCCGCTTCGTCACACCGGCGTTGCCGGGCGGCACGACCGACGTGCTCTCGCGCCTCTTCGCCGCGCGCATGACCGAGACGCTCGGCACGCAGGTGATCGTGGACAACCGCGGCAGCGCGTCGGGAGTGCTCGCCGCTGAAATTGTCAAGGCGGCGGCACCGGACGGCTACACGCTGTTCATGGCCTACCACCAGCACGTGGTAAACGCCGCGCTGATGAAGCTGCCGTATCACCCGGTCAATGACTTCACGCCGATCACGCAACTCACCGAGGCGGGCCTGGTGCTGGTGATAAACCCAAGCTCGCCGCCGAAGAACTTCAAGGAATTCCTCGCCTGGACCAAGGGCTTCAAGGGCCCGCTCAATTTCGGCTCCGCGGGGCTCGGCAGCGGCGGCCACCTTGCCGGCGAGCTCTACAAGATCCAGACCGGCGTCAAGGCGGACCACATCCCCTACAAGGGCGCCGGCCCGTCCTTCATCGCCCTGATGGGCGGGGAGTACCACTACAACTTCGGCGGGCTGGCGGGCGCGCTGCCGCTCGCGCGCGCCGGCAAGCTCCGCGCGATCGCCGTCACGACGGAGAAGCGCATCCCGGGCTACGAAGACATCCCGACCGTCAAGGAATCGGGATTGCCGAACTTCGTGGTCGTGGGCTGGTACGGAGTGATCACGCCGCCCAGGATGGCGAAGCCGCTGGTCACGCGCCTGCATGCCGAGCTGGTCAAGGTGTTGAACGAGCCGGTGACCAACAAGCGCGTCGTGGACCTGGGTGGCACGCCGGTGGGCAACGATCCCGAGACCTTCCGCAAGTTCATGCTCGCGGA
>DATFVY010000267.1:0-2795 GCA_035259925.1 Burkholderiales bacterium | reverse complement strand
CGAGCGGCTGATGGGGTTGATACTGACCGCGATAGCGGTCGAGATGCTCCTGCGCGGGATACAGGGTTTCCTCAAAACCCTGTAGCCACGCGTACTTCCCCACCGCTAGTCCGGGAAGTACGAAGGGGGGATAGGTCTCTTCCAGTACGGAGTGAAATCAACTTCTTCCGGCCGCGTCACCATGGATGGGCGCCGGTTGAGCCAGGCGAAGACCCGCTCGCGCTGGGCCGCGTCCGTGAATCGGACGAGACCCCGGCGCTCGTAGTCCCTCATCAGCGCCGCGCGCGCGCCGTGGGGATCGGGCCCGAAGCGGGTGATCGCCACGATGCCTCCATACTGCTCGTGCAGCGCCTTGTTCATCTTCCATTGCTCGATCCACGGTATCAGCAGCTGACCCTGCTGCGCCGGATCCAGCGGGGGCAGCTGGTCCTGGTCCGCGTCGTGCTGCGCGAGGCGGGTCAGCACCTTGCGGAATTCCTCGAGGTGCGCCCGCTCGTCGGGCTTCAGGCCGTCCGCCGCGAGACGCTCGTTGAGCTCGACCAGCTTGCGCGCCCGCTGGACACGGTCGCGGGCAGCGAACTCGCGGTGGTACTCCACCGCCTCCGCGATTTCCGCCGAGGTCGCCGCGAGCCCCTGTACATCGATGTAGTGCCGTGACACGCGGCGCCAGACGAGCTCGTAGAGCTTGATGTCCTGCGCCCGTTCGCCCTCCGCCGCCGCGATCTCGTCCCGGGTGATGACCTGGCTCAGCACGGTGGCGGCCGTCTCCGCCCCGGCAGACCAAGTGGAAGCCAGCGCGAGCACCGTCGCCAGGACCAGGCATCTCCTCATGCAGCCGATTGTAACGGGCTGCCGGGGGTGACGAAGTGACGAAGTGACGTACATCACTGCGTCACTGCATCACTGCGTCACTGGGGCTAGCGCCCGGCGCGCGCTATCGCCTTCTCGCACACCGCGATGATCTTCTTGTAGGCCGTCTTGCGCTTGCGGCGACTGGCGTATTCGGAGAGTCCTTCCACCCGCTTGATGACCTTGCGGCAGGCCTTGACCAGATCCTTTGCCGCGGAGACGAGCTGGGGGTGCTTGCGGATCGTGTTGATATCCCTGCGTGACAATTGTTGCAGGAGCTTGTGCTGGGCCCGCGTCACCTTGACCGTTCTCATGACTCCCCCCTCCAGGGGATTCCGGGACCACCCCTCGCCCGCCCGGGAGGCTCTCCGAGGCCGTAAGCAGGGTTGTCCCGTGCTACCGCTAACGCCTTGATGGGACAGCTTGCCGCCGGCACATGACCCCGGCATTACAGTCGCCCCGGCGGGGCCGCCCGGCCCCCGGCGGCGCAGAGCCGATTGCCGGCGCAGGTATTGCGCCCCGCCCCAGCCTGAAGCTAGGGTAAGCCGGATTCAAATAATTCACAATTTTTGTGGATAACTTTGTGGGTAACCTCCGCCCGCACGGGGGCGCGCCGCGAATTCACTGGGTCGCGTTTGGATTGCACATTTTTTCAGCAAGAGGCGCGCGAAAGCTGCCTCTTGCTGAAAAAAGTGATGAGTGACGCGTGATGAGTGACGAGTTTTCGAGAAAAACCGAAAGGCTGACGAAAGAATCCGATGTCCGCAGTGCGGCGGACTCGTCACTTGTCACTCGTCACCCGTCACCACTTGAGAATGCGCAGCAGGTTGTAGTAATCGTCGGTCCAGATCCGGAAATCCGGACGCGCCGTCAGCGGCTGCGCCACCGAGCGGATCGGCTCGGCAGCCAATAGCCGCGCGTTGCGGGTGACGATGATCTGGTCGGTGCCGGAAATCCAGTAATCGGCGCCGTCGGAACTGTCCGCGGCGTCGGAAACCAGCACGGCCGTGAGGCCGAACTCGGCGGCGAGGCGCTCCACCACCGGCGCGATGTCCACGAAGCGGTTGGTTGCCTGGAACACGATCACGCCGTCGGGCTTCAAGTGGCGCAGGTAGGCCGCCATCGCCTCGCGCGTGATGAGGTGCATCGGGATGGAATCCCCGGAAAACGCGTCGATCGCCATCATGTCGTAGTTCTGCACCGGCTCGCGCTCGAGCGAGAGCCGCCCGTCACCCAGCACGATATCGGTCTGCGCCGGGCTGTCGCTCAGAAAGGTGAATTCCGAGACGGCGACCGCGGCCACCTGCGGGTCGATCTCGTAGAAGCGGAACAGGTCCCCCGCCCGCGAGTACGCCGCGATCGCGCCCGCCCCCAGGCCGATGATGCCGACCCGCAGCGGTCCGTCCCCCAGGCTGGCGAACGTGCGCCCATAGCCGCTGGTCTGGGCGAAATAGCTGGTGGGCCGGTTGCGCATGCCCTCGTCGAGGAGTTGGCCGCCGTGATTGATGGCGCCGTGGTACATGACGCGGAACGGCACCGGGGACGGGTAGTCCCGCGTGCGCACCACGCCGTAGAAATTGCGCATGATGACGCGGGTCTTGTCGAGGTACTCGGTGACGTTGATGACGGTAAAGGTAGCTGTCGCCGTCAGTACGCCCAACGCCGCGCCGGCGGCCCACCAGCGCCCCGCCATCATGCGGTGGTAGAGCAGCATGGCGCAGGCTATAAGCGTGATGCCCACCTCGTAATAGCCCGGGAGCAGGAGCGGCGCGGCAATTCCCACCAGCAGAGCACCGATCGCGCCGCCGATCGAGATCATCAGGTAGAAGACCGTGAGATGGCGCGGTCCGGGCTTGAGCCGGGTCAGCTCGCCGTGGCAGAACATGCAGCAGACGAACAGCCCCGCCGCGTAGAGCGGCGCAGCCACATACAGGTCGAGCGAGTCG
>DATFVY010000266.1:0-3389 GCA_035259925.1 Burkholderiales bacterium | reverse complement strand
GTGTCCTGACCCTGCGCTTCTTCCACTTCTATCCCAGCCTGCAGGTGAAGCTTGCGGAGGGGGCGCGCACGCGCGCTTTCGGCGTGATCCGCCACGATTCCCGCGGTCCGGAAATGGTGCATCCCAAGCTCCTGTCCGCCGAGGCGCCGGTCGCCCGGTCGCTGACGCCGGTGTATCCGACCACGGCGAAGCTTGCGCAAGGTGACCTGCAGAAGCTGATCGCGGGGGCGCTGGCGGGTGCCGACTTGGGCGATACTCTTCCGCCGGAGCTGCTACGGCGCCTCAAGCTTCCGGCGTTTCGCGACGCGGTCCTGCTGCTGCACCGGCCGCCGCCGGAGATTTCGCAGGCCGATCTCGTCGAGCGCCGCCATCCCGCCTGGCGCCGCATCAAGTTCGACGAGCTGCTGGCCCAGCAGCTCTCGATGCGCATCCATCGCCAGCGGCGGAGGACGATACGCGCGCCCGCGCTCAAGCCGCGCGGCCAGCTGGCGCAAGCGCTGCTGGCGCGGCTGCCGTTCAAGCTCACCCGGGCCCAGAACAAGGCGCTGGCGGAGATCCGCAGCGACCTCGCGCAGTCGCACCCCATGCAGCGGCTTCTGCAGGGCGATGTCGGCAGCGGCAAGACGATCGTCGCCGCGCTCGCGGCCCTGCAATGCGTCGAGAACGGCCATCAGGTCGCCATCATGGCCCCCACCGAGATCCTCGCCGAGCAGAATCACCGGAAATTCAGCGAATGGCTGGGCGGACTGGGAACCGAGGTCGCCTGGCTGTCAGGCAGCCTCGGGGCGCGGCAGAAGCGCGAAGCGCTGGCGCGGGTGGCGGCAGGCGACACGGCGGTCGTGGTCGGCACACACGCGCTGATAGAGGACGACGTGCAGTTCCACAACCTGGGGCTCGCCATCATCGACGAGCAGCAGCGCTTCGGCGTGCACCAGCGACTGCAGCTGCGCGTGAAGGGGGCGCGCGCGAACAAGGGCGCGCAGCCGCACCAGCTCATGATGAGCGCGACGCCGATCCCGCGCACGCTGGCGATGAGCTACCTGGCGGATCTCGACGTTTCGGTCATCGACCAGATGCCGCCGGGCCGCGGGCAGGTCAAGACCAAGCTGCTGCTCGACACGCGGCGGACTGAGGTGATCCGTGGGGTGCGCGATGTCTGCATGGAGGGGGGACAGGCCTACTGGGTATGCCCGCTCATCGAGGAATCGGAATCGTTGCAGCTGAAGACCGCGCTCGAAACCTACGACAAGGTGCGGCAGATGTTTCCGGAGCTGAAACTCGGCCTGGTGCACGGGCGGCTGAAGGGCGAAGAGAAGACCCGCGTCATGACGGATTTCAAGTCCGGCGCCATCCAGCTGCTGGTCGCGACCACAGTCATCGAGGTCGGTGTGGACGCGCCGAGCGCGACGCTGATGGTGGTCGAGAACGCGGAGCGCATCGGTCTCGCGCAGCTGCACCAGTTGCGCGGGCGCATCGGCCGGGGCGCCGAGGCGAGCACCTGCATCCTGTTGTATCACGAGCCGCTGACGGACGACGCGCGCGAGCGGCTGAAAATCATCTTCGAGAACCGGGACGGGTTCGAGATAGCGCGGCACGACCTGCAACTGCGCGGGCCCGGCGAGCTCCTCGGTCCGCGGCAGAGCGGGGACCCGATGCTGCGGTTTGCCGACCTCAACACCGACCTCGAGCTGCTCGACGCAGCCCGTGCCGCGGCGGACTCCATGCTGCGCGAGCAGCCGGACGCCGCGCGCGCGCACGTCGCGCGCTGGCTCGGCGCGCGCCATGAGTACCTGAAGGTCTAGCGACCGACCAGCGCTCGGCGCTCGACGATCGGCGGTCGGCAGCACGAGAAAAGGCTGACAGCTCGACGCCGAAAGCCGGATGCTAGACTTAGCGCCTGTATTGGCAGCCCGCCGACTATGCTTCGGTCATGACTTCCAGAGAGCGTATCGACGCCTACGAGCGGCTGATGCGGCTCCACCAGCCGATCGGCATCCTGCTGCTGTTGTGGCCGACCCTGTGGGCCTTGTGGCTGGCGGCGCCGGGGGTATTGCGCGTGGACCTGTTGCTGATTTTTCTCACGGGCACCGTGCTCATGCGCTCCGCGGGATGCGTCATCAACGACCTTGCCGACCGCAATTTCGATCGCCACGTCGAGCGCACGCGCGACCGCCCGCTCGCCATGGGGCTGCTATCGCCGAGGGAAGCGCTGGTGCTGGCGTTGATCCTGCTGGCGCTCGCCTTCGTGCTGGTGCTGCAGCTCAAGCCGCTTGCGATCTATCTGTCGTTTTTCGGGCTCGCGATCACGGTGGGCTATCCGTATCTCAAGCGTTTCTTCGTGCTGCCGCAGGCCGGGCTCGGCATCGCCTTCAGTTTCGGTGTCCCCATGGCCTATGCAGCGCAGACAGGCGGGCTGCCCGCAGACGCGTGGGTATTGATGGCCGCAACCCTGTTCTGGATCATGGCCTACGACACGGAGTACGCGATGGTGGACCGAGAAGACGACCTGAAGCTGGGGCTCAATTCCTCGGCGATCCTGTTCGGGCGCTACGACGTCGCGGCCGTGATGATGTGCCAGGCGGCGTTCCTCGGCATCATGACCTTCGTCGGCATGCGACAGCAGCTGGGCCTCTACTATTACGCCGGGTTGCTGATTGCGAGCGGGCTGGTGGTCTACCAGTACCGGCTCTTCCGGGACCGCAGCCGGGACGGCTGCTTCAGGGCGTTCCGCCACAACAACTGGGTGGGGGCCGCAATCTTTGCCGGGATTGCGCTGGACCTGATTCTCGGCGATCAGCATTTCGTGGTAATTGCGCGGTGAAGTACCGGGATTTGCGCGATTTCCTGGCCCAGCTCGAGGCCCGCGGCGAGCTGAAGCGCGTGGGCGCGACGGTCGATCCGCGCCTCGAGATGACCGAGATCTGCGACCGGGTGCTCAAGGCGGGCGGACCGGCGCTGCTGTTCGAGAAGCCCGCCGGGCACACGATGCCGGTGCTGGGCAACCTGTTCGGCACGGTGAAGCGGGTGGCGCTCGCGATGGGCGTGGAAGCGGAGGACCCGGTCGCGGCGCTGCGCGATATCGGCAAGCTGCTGGCGGCCCTCAAGGAGCCCGAACCGCCGCGCGGCTGGCGCGACGCGTGGGAAAAGCTGCCGTTGCTCAAGACCGTGCTGACGATGGAACCGCGCGTCGTCGCGCGCGCTCCCTGCCAGGAAGAGGTGCGGGAGGGCGCCGAGGTCGATCTCGCCCTGCTGCCGGTGCAGACCTGCTGGCCGGGCGATGCCGCGCCCCTCATCACCTGGGGGCTCACGGTCACGCGCGGGCCAAACCAGCGCCGGCAGAACCTTGGCATCTACCGCCAGCAGGTCATCGCCCGCAACAAGGTCATCCT
>DATFVY010000265.1:0-9104 GCA_035259925.1 Burkholderiales bacterium | reverse complement strand
ACCGCCAACGTCATACTCAATACCGCCTTCGGCCAACCCACCATCGCGGTGGACACCCACATCTTCCGGGTGGCGAACCGCACCGGACTCGCTCCCGGACGTGACGTCGTGGCAGTGGAAGAGAAGCTCCTCAAGCTGGTGCCGGAGGAATTCCGGCTCAACGCCCACCACTGGCTAATCCTGCACGGGCGCTATACCTGCATCGCACGCAAGCCCGGATGCCCCCAATGCCTGATTCGCGATCTGTGCGGATACAAGGGCAAGACGAAGGCGTAATGAGGTAGAAACAAAACGCGCGGACTCGCCGCGCGTCTTCACTGCCTCACCGCCTCACTGCCTCACTAGTACTTAGTGACCAGCCCCTTCTGGCTCGAGAAGAACGCCGCCAGGTCCTCGATGTCGCGCTGGGTGAGGTTTGCCGCGAGGGGATTCATGACCGGGTTCTTGCGAGCGCCCGACTTGTATCCCTCCAGCGCTTTCACCAGATAGTCGTAGTACTGGCCGCCGAGGCGCGGGAAATCCGGAGCCGTCGGCGTGCTGCCGTCGGGTCCATGGCATGCCGCGCAGGGCGCGGATTTCTTTTTCCCGGCTTCTGCATCGCCGGCAACGGCGGGCATGCTGGCAGCCAGCAGCAGCAAGCAGGCACTCGAGACGATCCGCTTCATGGTCTCTGCCTTCATTTTGCCGCTGCCCTGACCGCTTCTGCCCCGTAGTAGGCCGCGAGGTCCGCCATGTCCTGGTCCGACAGCCCCGCCGCGATCGCGCGCATCGAGGGGTGGGGACGGTCGCCGGACTTGTAAGCCTGCAGCGCCTTCACGATGTACGACGCCTGCTGCCCGCCGAGCCTGGGCACGCTGTAGACGTCCGGAAACGCGGTCTTGTATCCGGGGATGCCGTGGCAGCCGATGCACATTGAATTCTTTCTTTGGCCTGCCGCGGGGTCGCCCGCCGCGTCGGCCGCGTACAGCGCGGGAGCGGCGGCAAGCGCAAGCGCGACTGCCGCGATACGGGAGAAGCCAAGCGGAGACATGAGGCGCCTTTTTGTGATTGGAATACGGCGACGGATTATAACCACCCGTACCGCGCGTTGCCAGTGGCGCGCGCGCTGCCGGATAATGCGGATAATCCCAGTGGACCCCGAACTCCCGTGACGCCGCACGATTCAGCTCCGACGCGCCGGCGGGCACACCACGTTCTGCCCTTCCTGGACTGGCTGCCACAGGTCAATCGCGACTCGCTGCGCGCGGATGCCCTCGCCGGGCTGGTCGGAGCGATCATCGTCGTGCCCCAGGGCGTCGCCTTTGCGACGCTGGCGGGCCTGCCGCCCCAGTTCGGGCTTTACGCGGCAATGGTCCCCGTCATCGTCGCGGCGCTGTTCGGCTCTTCGCGGCACCTCGTATCCGGTCCGACCAACGTCATCTCGATTTTCCTGCTCGCCAGCCTGGGAGCGCTCGCGGCGCCGCAAAGCGCGGAGTACATCGCCCTCGCGCTCACCGTCACGTTCCTCGCTGGCGCGATGCAGCTTGCCCTCGGCATCGCGAGACTGGGGGTGCTGGTCAATTTCATTTCCCACACGGTCATCATCGGCTTCACCGCCGCCGCGGCGCTCCTGATCCTGAGCTCCCAGCTGGGCAACTTCCTCGGCATCGCGGTTCCGCCCGGCACCTCGTTCCTCGGAGCATGGCGGCACTGCCTGGGTCACCTGGGGGAGATCAATCCCCACGTCGTCGCGGTCGGCATCGTCACGCTGGCGGCCGGCATCGCGACGCGAAAGTTCTTTCCCCGCTTCCCGTACATGATCCCGGGCATGATCGCGGGCGGCGCCTTCGCCGCAGTGCTGGCCGCCGGCTTCGGCCGGGACGCCACTGCGCTCGCCTACGTGGGCGCTCTTCCCGCCGGCCTGCCCCCGCCCTCGCTGCCCGATTTCTCCCCGGAAGGCGTGAGCCAGGCGCTGCCGATCGCGTTCGCCGTGACGGTACTCGCCCTGACGGAGGCCGTTTCCATCGCGCGCGCCATCGCGGTGAAGTCCGGCCAGCGCATCGACGGCAACCAGGAGTTCATCGGCCAGGGTCTTTCCAACATCGCCGGGTCGTTCTTCTCCGGCTACGCCAGCAGCGGCTCGTTCAACCGCAGCGGCGTCAACCACGAGTCCGGCGCCCGCACGCCGCTGGCAGCGGTGTTCGCGGCGGTGATCCTGGTCCCGCTGCTCTTCGTCGTCGCGCCCCTCATGGCGTACCTGCCCCTGGCCGTGCTGGCCGCCCTTCTCTTCATGGTGGCCTACAGCCTGCTCGACTGGGCTCATATGCGCTCGGTCGTGATCACGAGCAGGCAGGAGACCGTGGTGATGCTGGTGACGATCGCCGCGGCGCTCCTGGCCAGCCTGGAATTCGCGATCTACGCGGGCGTCGTGCTCTCGCTCCTGCTCTACCTGACCCGGACCTCGCACCCGCCGGTGCAGGACGTGAAGCCCGATCCCGCGCCCGGCAGCTACCACTTCTCCGAGAACTCGGGCCTGCCGGACTGTCCCCAGCTCAAGATGATCCGGGTGAACGGCTCGATCTTCTTCGGTGCCGTGGACTACGTCCATGAGCAGCTGGAGCTCATAGACGACCGCAATCCGTCGCAGCGCCACGTGCTGATCGTCGCCAGCGGCATCAACTTCATCGACATCGCGGGCGCGGAGATGCTGGCCCGCGAAGCGGCGCGCCGCACGCAGATGGGCGGCGGACTCTATTTTTACCGCCTGAAGGATGCGCCGCGCGCGCTCCTCGAGCGCGGCGGCTACCTGGAGATCATCGGCCGGGGGAATCTTTTCCCGGTCAAGGTGCGCGCGGTCGGGGAGATCTACCGCAAGCTCGACGTGGAAATCTGCCGGCGCTGCGCGGCGCGCATCTTCCGCGAATGCCACGAGCGGCTGCCGAACGGGGAGCCGGTCCCGGGATAGAATTCGGGGTTCATGGCAAACCGGCTCACCCGCATCTATACCCGCACCGGCGACGGCGGCACGACCGGGCTCGCCGACCGCTCGCGCGTGCCCAAGGACGCGCCGCGGATCGAAGCGATCGGCGCGGTGGACGAGCTGAACAGCGTGATCGGCCTGCTGCTCGCCGAAGAGCTGCCCGGCGAGGAGCGCAACTGCCTCACCGGCGTGCAGCACGACCTCTTCGATCTGGGCGGGGAATTGAGCATTCCGGGACATCCGATCATCGGCAAGGCGCACGTGGAGCGGCTGGAGGGCCAGCTCGACCGCTGGAACGCCGGGCTCCCCCCGCTAAAGGACTTCATCCTGCCGGGCGGCTCGCGCGCGGCCGCCCTCGCCCACTGCGCGCGCACGGTGTGCCGGCGCGCCGAGCGACGCCTCGTCACGCTCTCGCGCAAGCAGAAAGTGGCCCCTCCGCTGCTCGCCTATCTCAACCGGCTGTCGGACCTGCTCTTCGTGATCGCGCGCGTCCTCAACCGCTACGCCGGTCGTCCGGACGCGCTCTGGCAGCAGGGCAAGAACCGGTGATCCGTGAACTATGACCGGTGACCGCATGAACCGGCCCCCCCCGGACGCCCTGGCCCTGCGGCTCGCGGAGCTGCTGGCGCAATGTGCCCTGAGAAACCAGCGCGCTTTCGCCGACCTGTACGGCCTTACCTCTGCGAAACTATACGGAGTCGCGTTACGTATATTACGGAGACAGGACTGGGCCGAGGACGTGCTGCAGGAATGCTACGTCAACATATGGAACCACGCTGGAAATTACGCGCTCCAGAAGAGCGCGCCGCTCACCTGGATGACCAGCATCGTGCGCAACCGCTGCCTCGACTGGCTGCGCCGGCCGCAGACGGAAGCGACGGGCGCAGAATACGACGTCGCCGTGGAAGCGTGGCAGGACGACTCGCCCGGGCCGATGGAGCAACTGATGGCCGTGGGGGACGCGCAGACGCTGGCGCGCTGTCTACGGGAGCTGGAAGGCAAGCAGCGCCAGAGCATCATGCTGGCCTTCTTTCACGGCATGACCCATACGGAGCTGGCGAGCCACATGAAACAGCCGCTGGGCACGGTGAAGACCTGGGTGCGGCGTGGCCTGGAGCGCCTGAAAGGGTGCCTTTCAAGCGCATGAAGGTAAGTGATGAGGGGATGAGGACTGAGTGACGAACGAGTGGGCGACGTCCACTCGACACCCGGCACTCGATTCTCGAGGACATATGGCTTCATACAAGAACCCGGAATTGCGCGACCGGCTGGCGGCCGAGTACGTGATCGGCACGCTGCGCGGTCGCGCGCGCGCGCGGTTTCAGTCGCTCATGCGCTACGACGCCGCGCTGCGGCACATCGTCGCCGGATGGGAGGAGCGGCTCACGCCGCTCGCGGTCGCGGCCGGCGAAGTCGCGCCGCCCGCCCGCCTGTGGCAGGTCATCGCGCGGCGCATCGGCGGGGGAAGCACGCAGGGCCGGCTGGCTTTCTGGCGCGGCCTCGCGGTCGCCAGCACAGCCTTCGCGCTGGTGCTGGCGACCTTCGTCGGGACGAGGCCCGCGCCCGAGCTGCCGATGGCGTCGGTCGCGGTAATGGCCGACGAGAAGGGCCAGCCGTCCATGGTAGTGTCGTGGCCGTCCATGAAAGAAGTGCGCGACCCCTACGTGCGCGTCAAGGTGCTGCAGGAGCACCCGAGGATGGCGGCGGGCACCACCTGGGAGCTGTGGATGCTGCCGCGCAACCAGTCCGGTCCGGTGTCCATCGGACTCGTCAGCACGGATGTGAGCCAGGTGATCAAGATCAAGGCGGATCTGGCCAAGCGCTTCGGTGCGGGCGAGGCGTGGGGGATCGCAATGAGCGTGGAGCCCGCGGGCGGCTCGCCCAGCGGCGCGCCGACCGGGCCGGTGATCTTCAAGGGGCAGTGCTTCAGGATCCTGTGAGCGCGGTCCCTGACCGCTAACGCCGGATGTCGGATCTCAACGATCCTCGGGTGTTCTTCGCCGCCGAGCGGACGCTGCTCGCGTGGAATCGCACGGCGCTGGCCCTGATGGCGTTCGGCTTCGTCATCGAGCGTTTCGGGCTTTTCGTGCGCCTGCTGCTGGAGCCGGGCGAAGCATCGCCGCTGGCGGGCAGCGCCTCGCTGTGGATCGGCATTGCCTTCATCCTGATCGGCGCCGCGGTATCCGTCATCGCCGTGCTCCAGTTCCGCAGGGTCCTGGCCAGCCTGAAGCCCGTCGAGATCCCGGATGGATACCGGGTTAACCTGGGGGTTTACACGAACATTGCCGTGGCTGTGCTGGGTGTAATGCTTACAATCTATCTCGCCCTGGGCGCCTGACCGGACTGCCACCGTGAAGAAGTACCTTGCCATATTCGCCGTAGGCGGCGTGCTGGGAATCGCGGCCGGTTTCGCGCTCGGCGTGTTCGTCTACCCTTACCTGTTCCTTGCCGACATCGTTGCCACCGACCAGGTGGATAACCCGGCGGCCAGGAAGCTCGTCGCGTCCGGTACGTTCATCCATGCCAATCCGAGCGATCCGATCCACTACGGCCGCGGCAAGGTGAGCGTCTTCCAGGACCTGCTGCACCTGGAAGACGATTTCCAGGTGGGCCCTGGGCCCAAGTTCCACGTCTATCTCGTCCCCGAGCAGAACGTCGTTCCGTCAACCAACGTTGCCCGCTCGATGTACGTCGATCTCGGGCGTCTCAAGGCCTTCAAGGGCAGCCAGAACTACCCCATACCGGCGGGGATCGATCTTGCCCGTTACCAGAGTGTCGTCATCTGGTGCGAGCAATTCGGGGTGCTGATCTCCCCCGCGGCGCTCAACTTCAACTAGCTCTTTCGGACCTGCCTTGCCGGCGGCCCGCCCATGCCCAGGCGTGCAAATGCCTGTATAGTAAAGACATGCCTCGAGCGCCCGGTCCGGGCGAACGGGGGCGCCTTCTGCGAGTCCAATGAGGGCTGGAGCACGATCCTTCCGGCATAAGCATCGAATCGGAGAACTCCCATGACGCAGCGCGACGAGTACGTCGAAAAGCTCAAGAAGCAGCTCGATGACTGGAACGCGGAGGCCGCCAAGTGGGAGGCCAAGGCGAAGGCCGCGCAGGCCGGCATGCGCGCCGACTACGAGAAGCAGCTGGCGGCGTTCCGCCGCCAGCGCGACCAGGCCCTCGAGCAGATGCGGCAGGTCCAGGCATCCTCGGGCGAGGCCTGGCAGGACCTGGTGCGCGGCACCGACGACGCGTGGGCCAGGATGCGCGAGGCGGTCGAGAAGGCGCGCTCGCAATTCAAGAAGTGAGCCGCGCCGCGCGTTTTCCGGCGCAAGCGGCCGGGATTGCCTGTTCTGAATCCCGTCCCAGATAATGCGGTTACCGGCAACCTGTTCGCGCCTGCAGGCGGGATGGCCGGTGGCTGCGATACGTCAATTGAATAACAGCAAGAAAGAACTGGATGGGCGAGCACGCGAACTCTAGGCGCAACGGTTTCCGGTGGGATGATGGAATCGCCTTTTTTCTGGGGTTCATGCGGCACCCGCGCCTCGTCGCGTCGATCGTCCCCAGCTCCCGCTTCCTGACGCGGCGGCTCGCCGGGTTCGTCACCTCCGGCAGGCCCCAGGTGGTAGTGGAGCTTGGCCCCGGCATTGGCGGCACGACGCGGGCGCTCCTCGACGCGCTGCCCGAACAATCGCGGCTCCTCGCCATCGAAATCAACCCCGACTTCATCCCGCGGCTGCGCTCCGAGTCCGATCCGCGTCTCATCGTGCACTCAGGCTGTGCCGAGAGAATCCGCGAGACGCTCGACCACTATGGCCTGGCGCGGCCGGACGTCGTCATCTCGGGGATACCTTTTTCCACCATGCCGACGGCGCTGGGGCGCAGCATCCTCGGCGCGGTCTGGTCGTGCCTCAATCCGGGCGGGCGCTTCATCGCCTACCAGGTGAGCGACCGCGTCGCAAAGCTCGGCCGCGACCTGCTGGGCAAGCCGGAAACGGACGTGGCCTTCCTCAACGTGCCGCCGATGCGGGTGTACCAATGGCACAAGCCGCTCGGCGAGCCTGCAGTCTGACGCGGTGATCAAGCACACCGGCGGCTGCCATTGCGGGCGGGTGCGGTTCGAGGTCCAGGCACCGGCGCGCATCCACGTGTCGGAATGCAACTGCTCGATATGCAGCAGATCGGGCTACCTGCATCTCGTCGTTCCCGCCACGCGTTTCAAGCTCGTCAGCGGCCAGGATGCGCTAACTTCCTACACTTTCAATACCGGCGTCGCCAAGCACCTGTTCTGCTCGATATGCGGCATCAAGTCCTTCTACGTCCCGCGCTCACACCCCGACGGCTTCAGCGTCAACGCGCGCTGCCTCGACCCGGGGACGGTCGAAGAGATGACGATCAAGCCATTCAACGGGCGCGAGTGGGAAGAGGAGTACCCGTCCGGGCGGGGCGAGCACAAAGACCAGTGACGCAGTAACAGGCGGCTGAAACCCGAGCGCAGACGGCCCGCGCATGGCCAGACCGCTGAGAGGCTATCCCCACTCCACGCTGCTTTACCTGCACCGGGGGCTGATCTGCGCGCTCTTCCTGCTGGGCGCTTTGCTGGGGCTGCTGGTCGCTTCGAGGGATCCCGAAGGCGCGGTCCATGGCAGCTTGCTGCTTCCGGGCCTTATCGGAGGCGTCCTGGCCATTTCCGCTGCATGCGTTGTGCTCGTCATGCGCATCGGGCGCGAGCTACGCGAGCGGTATCGTTTCGTCATCCCCGTCTCGAAGTCCCCGCTTCCAGGATGCCTGGTTCGCCCGGCTACCGCTGCCGACTACGATTCGTGCGAGGCGATCTATCGGCTCAACGAGCCGGGGCACTTCCCGGACGGCTATTTCGACCGGTATTCGAAGTCGCTGCGCGAAGGCAGAAACCTCGTTCTGGTCATCGAGACCGACGGGCAGATACGCGCGTGCGGGGCCGTGGCCAGGTACGCAAATGCTCAGCGCGTCGTATTGGCTTACGGGATGGTTCATCCCGCTTTCCAGAAGAAGCAATTCGGCACTACCCTGCTGCTGGCACGGCTGGCGGCATTGCCCGAGCCTTCCGATCGGTGGGCGATCCTCATGTCGACGGTTGGCGGATCCCACACATTTTTCGAGCGGTTCGGCTTCGACCGGCTCGGCAGTTTCCCGCACGAAGGTGGCAGGGCCTTCGACTGGTACTGCTCCTGGCTGTATCGGCGCGACTGGGAGGATTGCCGGTCCGAGCTCGCAAAGTCTTCGATAGAGCTCCGGCTGGCAGGCGCTGTCGTCCCCGAAACTGCTGCCTAACCTGGCCGCCTTGCGTCCTCCAGCGCCGAGCAAACCGCCTTCACGCCTGCCACGATGCGCGGCGTCGGGCGCTGGATCAGGTCCGGGTTGATGTAGTAGGCCGGCAGGTCCCGCAGCGGCGGCACCGCAGAGGCGCGCCATTGCTCGGCGAACCCTCTTTCTCCGCCGGCCGACGCGCCACCGAGTATCGCCTCGGGCTTCGCCGCGATCAGCGCCTCCAGCGTGATGTTCGGTGTCAGCTGCGCGAGGTCTGCAAACACATTGTCTCCCCCGCACAGTGAAAGGATCTCGCTGATGAGATGCGCGCCGCTCACCGTGAGCAGCGGCTTGTGCCAGATCACGTAGAAGACGCGCAGTCGCGGCGCCTTCGCGTAGCGCTCGCGCAGCGACTGGATTTCCCCCTCGAAATCCGTGGCCGCCATCTGGGCGTGCCCGCCGGTGCCCGCCAGCGTGCCGATGGCGCGCAGCAGGCGCGGGATATCCGAGAGGCGCGCGGGCTCGGTCGCGAGCACGGGCAGTCCGATCTGCTCGAGACGGCGGAGCGCCGCGGGCGGGTTGCCGCTCCTCCAGGCCAGGACGAGGTCGGGCTTGAGCGCGAGGATGGCCTCGGCGTCGACGCGGACGGCGTCGCCCACCTGGGGCAGGCGGGTGGCCGCGGCCGGGTAGTCGCTGTGGCGCGCCACGCCGACGAGCTTCTCACCGGCGCCAGCGGCATACGCCAGCTCGGTGAGATGCGGCGCGAGAGCGACGACCCGCTGCACCGGGCGGTTGACCGTCACCAGGGCGCCGCGGTCGTCCTTGACGGTGACCGGCTGCGCCGCCGCGGAGAAGGCAAGGG
>DATFVY010000264.1:0-2865 GCA_035259925.1 Burkholderiales bacterium | reverse complement strand
CCGCTCGACTGGGGCATGGCCGAGCACCTGGCGCTCGCCACGCTGCTCAACGAAGGCTATTCGGTCCGGCTGTCGGGGCAGGACAGCGGGCGCGGTACTTTCTTCCACCGGCACGCCGTGCTGCACGACCAGAACCGGGAGAAGTGGGACCAGGGCATCTACGTACCGCTGCAGCACGTAAGCGACAAGCAGGGCGATTTTGTGGTGATCGACTCGCTGCTGTCGGAAGAGGCCGTGATGGGATTCGAGTTTGGCTACTCGACTTCGGCGCCCAATGAGCTTGTGATCTGGGAAGCGCAGTTCGGCGACTTCGCCAACGGCGCGCAGGTCGTCATCGACCAGTTCATCGCCTCGGGAGAAGCCAAGTGGGGGCGGCTGTGCGGCCTGGTCCTGATGCTCCCGCACGGCTATGAAGGGCAGGGGCCCGAACATTCATCGGCCCGCATCGAGCGCTACATGCAGCTCTCCGCAGATCACAACATGCAGGTGTGCGTCCCGGCGACCCCGGTGCAGCTCTATTACCTGCTGCGGCGCCAGATGGTGCGGCCGTTCCGCAAGCCGCTGATCCTGTTCACGCCGAAGAGCATCCTGCGGCACAAGGAGTCGGTTTCGCCGCTTGAGGAATTCGCCACCGACAAGTTCCATCCGGTGAACGAGGACTGGGAATCCAAGGACATCAACCCCGACAAGGTGCAGCGCGTCGTGTTCTGCAGCGGCAAGGTCTATTACGACCTGCGCGCGGAGCGCAAGGCGAAGGACCTCAAGGACCTGCCGATCGCGCGCATCGCGCAGCTTTATCCCTTCCCGCACGAGGATTTCCAGGCGCAGATCGAGCGCTACAAGAAGGCCGCGGAAATTGTCTGGTGCCAGGAAGAGCCGCGCAACCAGGGGGCGTGGCACCGCATCCAGCATTACCTGGAGCGCCATATGCTGCCGCACCAGAAGCTGATTTACGCCGGGCGCGACTCATCCGCGTCGCCGGCGGCCGGCTACAAGTCGCTCCACGATAAGCAGCAGAAGGAGCTTGTCGAGCTGGCTCTTTCGGTGGGGGCGGCATCGAGGGCCGACGGGGTAAGGTAAGGTGATGACCCCCTCACCCCTTCCCCTCTCCCGAGTGGAGAGGGGACAAATGAAGCGCAAGCACGGCTCCGCGTGTTTGCGCAGGGATTGATTGCCATGCTGATCGAAGTCAAAGTTCCGCAGCTCTCGGAATCGGTCGCCGAGGCGACGCTGCTCACCTGGCACAAGAAGGCGGGTGAGTTCGTCAAGCGCGACGAGAACCTGGTGGACATCGAGACCGACAAGGTCGTGCTCGAGACGCCGGCGCCCGACTCGGGCGTGATCGTGAAGATCATCAAGGGCGATGGCGGGACGGTGACGAGCAACGAGGTGATCGCCCAGATCGATACCGAGGGCAAGGGGCAGGCAGCGCCGAAGGCCGAAGCGAAAGTCGAGGCGAAGCCCGAGCCGAAGCCGGCGGCCAAAGCCGCTTCCGCCGCGCCGGCGGTGATGCCGGCGGCGCGCAAGGCGGCCGCCGAGAAGCAGGTGGATACGGCCGCGATCGGGGGAACCGGGCGCGGCGGGCGCGTCACCCTGGACGACGTGCTGCGCGCTGTGGACGGCACCGCGCAGGCTCCGGCCAAGGCGGCGCCGGCAGCTGCGCCGACGCCGCAGCGCGCCCCCGGCCCCGCAGTGGACCTGGGTGCGCTGGGCGACCGCCCGGAGCAGCGGGTGCCGATGTCGCGGCTGCGGGCGCGCATTGCCGAGCGGCTGGTGCAGTCCCAGCACACTGCGGCGATGCTGACGACTTTCAACGAAGTCAACATGCACGCGGTCATCACCCTGCGCAACCAGTACAAGGACCGCTTCGAGAAGGAGCACGGCGTGAAGCTCGGCTTCATGTCGTTTTTCGTGAAGGCGGCGGTCCACGCCCTGAAGAAGTATCCGGTGGTAAACGCCTCCATAGACGGCGGCGATATCGTTTATCACGGCTACTACGACATCGGCATCGCCGTGGGCAGTCCGCGCGGCCTGGTGGTGCCGATCGTGCGCAACGCGGATCAGCTCACGCTCGCCGGCATCGAGAAGCAGATCGGGGATTTCGGCAAGCGGGCACAGGACGGCAAGCTCACGATCGAGGAGCTGACCGGCGGCACGTTCTCGATCTCCAATGGCGGCGTGTTCGGCTCGATGCTGTCCACGCCGATCATTAATCCGCCGCAGAGCGCGATCCTCGGCATCCATGCCACGCGCGAGCGGCCGGTGGCCGAGAACGGCCAGGTGGTGATCCGCCCGGTCAACTATCTGGCACTCTCCTATGACCACCGCATCATCGACGGGCGCGAGGCGGTGCTGTCGCTGGTGGCGATCAAGGAAGCGCTCGAGGATCCGGCAAGGATCCTCCTTGATATCTGAAAAAGTGGCTCGTCACTCGTTGCTCGTCACTCGTTCAATCCGCCGGCGAGGTTCCAGAAACGAGGAACGAGAAACGAGCCACCCCTCATGAAATCTTTCGACGTCGTAGTCATTGGCGGCGGGCCGGGCGGCTACATCGCCGCGATTCGCGCCGCGCAGCTCGGGCTGCAGACGGCCTGCATAGACGAGTGGGCGACCACGGATGGCAAGCCGGCGCTCGGCGGCACCTGCACCAACGTCGGCTGCATACCCTCGAAGGCCCTGCTGCAATCCTCGGAGAACTACGAGCACGCCGCGCACGGCTATGCCGAGCACGGCATCCAGGTGAAGGGGCTCGCCCTCGACCTCGCGCAGATGCTGAAGCGCAAGGACAAGGTGGTGCGCCAGAACAACGACGGCATCGTCTATCTGTTCAAGAAGAACAAGGTGACCTTCTTCCACGGCCGCGGC
>DATFVY010000263.1:0-6013 GCA_035259925.1 Burkholderiales bacterium | reverse complement strand
GGCCACCGCCTACTTGCCTTCGGCGAGCGCCTTGAGCACCCGGTCCGTGATGTCGATGCGCGAGCTGCGGAATACGGCTTCCTGCACGATCAGGTCGAACTTGTCGGCTTCGGCGATCTTCTTGATGACGCCGTCGGCAACCTCGAACAGCTTTGCCAGCTCCTGGTTGCGGCGCAGGTTGAGGTCCTCCCGGTATTCCCGCTGTACGCGCTGGAAGTCGACGGTCATGCGCTGCAGCTCCTGCTCCTTGGCGCGGCGCTCGCTTTCGGCCATGGTCATCGCCTCCTTCTCGAGGCTGCCCTGCAGCGACTTGAGCTGGCCTTCCCGGCGCTGGAGGTCCTGCGCGCGCGGCGCGAACTCCTTTTCGAGCTGCCGGCTGGCTCGCTCCGCCGGGGCCGATTCGCGCCGGATGCGCTCCACGTCCACGAAGCCGATCTTCACATCGGCGGCCTCGGCGCCCGCGACGGCGAGCATCAGCGCCAGCCCCGCTATGGTCGGAATCGATTGCTTCACAACTGTCTCCTTAGATAACGGTGCGAGGGAAAACTCCCTTATGCACCCCCTGCATCAGGGACCCTTCTTCAGCCATTTTCACATGGTCTCATGCGGTACCCTTCCGGCCCGGTCAGAATACGCCACCGAGGGTGAACTGGAACCTCTGTTCCTCGTCGCCCGGTTGCGTGCGTACCGGCACGCCATAAATGAGCTTGAGCGGACCGACCGGGGACACCCAAAGCAGCGTAAAGCCCACCGAAACGCGAAACAGGTTCGTTTCTATCTTGTCGTCCACAACCCCGGTATCGACGAAGGCGCTCACCCTCACCGAGCGGTCGTTCCACAGCCCGGGGAACGGCGTGAGCAGCTCGGCATTGCCCACCACCTTGCGCGAACCTCCCCGCGGGTCGCCGTTGGCATCCTTGGGGCCTATTGTAAAAGACTTGAAGCCGCGTACCGAACTGGGGCCACCTGCAAAGAAATTCTTGAAGAAAGGCAAGGGCTTGTCATCATAGCCGTCGCCGTAGCCGAATTCGCTATTGAACATGAAACTGACGTGGCTGGTGAGCGGGAAATAGCGCTGGTACTGATAGGTTAACTTGTAGTACTGCAGGTCCGCTACCGGGAGACCCACGTCGCTGTTGGCCCTGTGAAGCGAGCCCTTGGTGGGATAGATGAGGCTGTCGCGCGTCTCGCGCGTCCAGCCCAGCGTGAGGAAAAAGTTCAAGTTGCTGGGGCCGAAAGTAGCCACGTAATCCTGGTAGATCAGCGGGCTGGTGGGAAACGTCGTGATATCGACCTGTTCCAGGCCCACGCCGTAATGGATCGTGTCCAGCTCGGTGATGGGCACGCCAAGCCGCACCTGTCCCCCGACCGTCTTGGTGCGGTACTGCGCAAGATCGCTTCCGGAAGGGTCGAGCTCGCGGTAGTAGATGTCGAACCCCTGGCTCACGCCGTCTACCGTGTAGTAGGGATTGGTATAGGACAGCGAATAGGTAGTATTGAGCTGGCTGGTATTGATGTTCAGCGAGAGGTGACGTCCGCTGCCGAAGATATTCTGCTGCGCGACCGACCCCGTCAGCACCAGGCCCTCCCCGCTCGAGAAACCGGCCCCGAACAGCAGGGACCCGGTCGGTTTCTCCACCACCGCGACGTTCACGTCCACCTGGTCGGTCGTGCCCGGCACCGCCGGCGTCTCCAGGTTGACCTCGCTAAAATAGCCCAGCCTGTCGACGCGCCGCTTGGAAAGCTGGATTTTCTCCGAGTTGTACCACGCCCCTTCCATCTGCCTCACCTCGCGCCGTATCACTTCGTCGCGGGTCTTGATGTTGCCTGTCACATTGATGCGGCGCACATAAACACGCCGTCCCGGGTCCACGAAGAAGGTGAAGGCGACCTCGCGCTTCTCCTTGTTCAGGTCCGGCACCGCGTTGACGTTGGCGAACGCATAGCCCTCCTTGCCCAGCCGCTCCGCGATGAGCTTGGTCGACTCGGTCACCCGGGCGCGGGCGAAAACATCGCCGGGCTTGATCTTGATGAGGTCGCGTATTTCCTTCTCGGAGATGAGCAGCTCGCCCCCTACCCTGACAGCGGAGACGGTGTACTTGTTTCCCTCGGTGATGCCGATCGTGATGTAAATATCCTGCTTGTCGGGAGTGATCGAGACTTGTGTCGAATCGATCGTGAATTCGAGGTAGCCGCGGTCGAGGTAGAACGAGCGCAACGTCTCCAGGTCGGCTGAAAGCTTCTCGCGCGAGTACTGGTCGTGCTTGCTGAGCCAGGTAAGCAGACCCGGCGTGCGCAACACGAACTGGCCCACGAGCTCGCTCTCGCTGAAGTCCTTGGCGCCGATGATGCTGATCTGTCGTATTTTCGCGATCCCGCCTTCCTCGATATTGAAGTTGATCGCGACGCGATTGCGCTCCAGCGGCGTCACCGTCGTGCTGACCCGCATCGCATAGTAGCCGCGGCTCAGGTACTGGCGCTTCAACTCCTGCTCGCCGCGCTCGAGCTGCCCGCGGTCGAAAATGCGGCCCTCGGCGATGCCGATCTGGCGCAAGCCGGTGAGGATCTGGTCCTTCTCGAATGCGCTCATGCCGGTGAACTCGAGCTGGGCGATCGAGGGCCGCTCCTGCACCACCACCACCAGCACGTCGCCGTCGCGCTCGAGGCTGACGTCGCGGAAGAAGCCGGTCGCGAACAGCGTGCGGATCGCCTGCGCGGCCCGCTCGTCGGTCATGGTGTCGCCGACCTTGGCGGGCAGGTAGCTGAAGATCGTGCCGGCCTCGGTGCGCTGTATGCCTTCTACCCGGATGTCCTTGATGACGAAGGGTTCGAAGGCATGTGCCGGAGTCGCGTGGAGGGTGATGAGCAGCGCTGCGGCACGGAGCCAGTGCATGAAGTCAGCCGCCGATCAGGCGGTAGATGTCGTTGTAGAGGGCAAAGGCCATCAGCGTGAACAGCAGCGCCATACCGACGTGCTGGCCGATCTCGATGGCCCGCTCCGAAATCGGGCGACCTTTGAAAATCTCCAGCATATAGTACATCAAGTGCCCGCCATCCAGCAGCGGGATCGGCAGCAGATTGAGCACGCCGAGGCTGATGCTGATCAGCGCGAGGAACAACAGGTACGAGGCCGCGCCGCTTTGCGCCGACTGCCCCGCGTAGTCGGCGATGGTGATGGGCCCGGAGAGGTTCCTGAGCGAGACTTCTCCGACCAGCATCTTGCCCAGCATCTTCAGGCTGAAGACCGAAGTGTCCCAGGTCTTGTCCAGCGCACGGCCCAGGCTTTCCACCGGACCGTAGCGCACCTCGACGATCATGTCAGCCAGCGCCGCGCGATCGACCAGCGGCGCGGCGCCGATCCGGCCGATCTTGCGCTCGTTCTCGGTGACGACGTCGGGAGTGACGACGAGCGGCGCCTGCAATGCCCCGCCGCGCCGGGTCTCCATGACCAGCGCCATCCCCGGGTGCTCGCGCACCAGCCGCACAACCTGCTCCCAATTGTCGATGCGCTGGTTGTTGATGGCGACGA
Organism: Burkholderiales bacterium; assembly: GCA_035259925.1. GTDB lineage: Bacteria > Pseudomonadota > Gammaproteobacteria > Burkholderiales > SG8-41 > SG8-41. Next base: position 2,484 of record DATFVY010000263.1, on the reverse strand, counting down.
TCTCGTCACCTGCGCGCAACCCCGCGCGCCCGGCCGCGCCGCCCTTGACGACTTCGCCGATGGCCGGCTTGAGCACCGGCTGCACCCGCGCGAGCCCGAGCGTGCGCAGGAAATCGCTGTCGAGATCGGCCGGCGTCAGACCGGAGAGATCGATCCGGCGCGTGGCCGTCCCGCCGCTTTCGCCGCGCACCTCGACCACGACGGTCGCCTTCTGGACGGCGCGCTGCAGGAATATCCAGCGTGCGTCCTGCCAGGTCGCCACCGGCTCGCCACCGATCCTGAGCAGCAGATCACCCGCGGCAAAGCCTGCCTGGTGCGCGGCCGTATTCGCCGGTGGGGCGCTCACCACCGGCTTGAGTCCCGGGATGCCGTGGAGGAACAGGGCCCAGTAGAGCGCGATCGCCAGCAGGAAATTCGCCGCGGGTCCCGCGGCCACGATCGCGATGCGCCGCCACACCGGCTGGCGGTTGAACGCGCGCGGCAGATCCGCTGGCGCCACTTCGCCTTCGCGCTCGTCGAGCATCTTCACGTAGCCGCCGAGCGGGAACGCGGCGACGACCCACTCCGTGGCGTCGCGCCCGAGCCGCTTCGCCCACAGCGGCTTGCCGAAGCCGACGGAGAAGCGCAGCACCTTGACCCCGCAGGCGCGCGCCACGAGGTAATGGCCATACTCGTGGACGACGATCAGGCAGCCGAGAGCGACGACGAACGCGACGATCGTGATGAGCAAGGTCATGGGGCTGGCGCCTGCCCGTCCGGCTCAGGAGGAGACGGTCACGGCACCGCGTCGGGCGGTCCGCAGCCAGCCTTCGGCCCGCTCGCGGGCCGCGCGATCAGCCGCCAGCACGTCCTCGAGGTTGCGCACGGTCGCGCGCGGCACCCCGCCCATGACCGCCTCGATCAATGCCGGTATCTGGCGGAATCCGAGCGTGCCTGCGAGGAAGCTCGCCACGGCCACTTCGTTCGCAGCGTTGAGCGCCGTGGGCGCGGTGCCGCCCGCAGCCAGCGCCTCGTAGGCCAGGCGCAGACAGGGGAAGCGCTGCGTGTCGGGCTGCTCGAAGTGCAGGGCGCCGACTCGTGCCAGGTCCAGGTAATCGACGCCGGCGGCAATGCGCTCGGGAAAGCCCAGCGCAAACGCGATGGGAGTACGCATGTCCGGATTGCCCAGTTGCGCGATCACTGAACCGTCGATGTACTCGACCAGCGAATGCACCACGCTCTCGGGGTGGATCACGACCTCGATCTGGTCGGGGCGCGCGTCGAACAGCCAGCGCGCCTCGATCACTTCCAGCCCCTTGTTCATCATGGTCGCGGAATCGACCGAGATCTTGCGTCCCATCACCCAGTTGGGGTGCGCGCACGCCTGCTCGGGCGTGACCGCTTCGAGCTCACGCGGGGACGCCGAGCGGAACGGTCCCCCGGATGCGGTGAGCAGGATGCGCCTGACCCCTGCCCGCTCCGCCGCGCCGAAATTGCGCGGCAATGCCTGGAATATCGCGTTGTGCTCGCTGTCTATCGGGAGCAACACGGCCCCGCCCGCGCGCACGGCGTCCATCAACAGGGCGCCGGCGGTCACCAGCGCCTCCTTGTTGGCGAGGAGGAGCTTCTTGCCGGCGCGGGCTGCGGCCAGCGCCGGACGCAGCCCTGCGATTCCCACAATGGCCGCCATCACGGTATCCACGGCGGGCAGACTCGCTACCTGCTCCAGGGCCTCAGCGCCGCAGCGCACTTCGCACTGCAGGCCCGCCTGGGTCACGCGCTGCTGCAGCTCGGCCGCGGCGGCAGGCTCCAGCATCACCGCGATCGCGGGACGGAACGCGACGCACTGCTTGAACAGGGTCTCGGTCTGATGGTGCGCGGTCAACGCGACGACTTCGAAGCGGTCGCGGTGACGTGCCACCACATCGAGCGTGCTGGCGCCGACGCTGCCGGTGGATCCCAGTATCGTGAGGCGCTTCCGGTCAGTCATGGGCATGCGGGCGGTCTAGCGGATGTATAGCAACAACAATGCTGCGAACGGCATGCTCGAGGTCACGCTGTCGATCCGGTCGAGGATTCCGCCGTGCCCTGGTAGCAGGCTGCCACTGTCTTTCGCCCCGGCAAGACGCTTGATCCAGGACTCGAACAGATCTCCGACCACGCACAGCACTACGACACCCGAAACCAGCACGGCGCCGCTCCAGCTGCGCCACCAGCGCCACTCCGGAGCGAGATAGCCGACGAGAACATAATACACCGCCACTCCCACGGCGGCGCCCACGACGCCCTCCCATGTCTTGGCGGGGCTGATGCTCGGCGCGAGAGAGTGCTTGCCCCAGGTTTTTCCCGCGAGATACGCGCTGCTGTCCGCTACCCATACGATGCCCAGCAGGGCGAGCAGGACCGCGGGCTGCGCCTGCAGGCGCAACAGCGCCAGCCAGGCGGGCACGAGGACCGCCCAGCCGGCGAGCCCCCGCACGTACGGGGACTGTACCCGACCGCCCA
>DATFVY010000262.1:0-5189 GCA_035259925.1 Burkholderiales bacterium | reverse complement strand
CAAGGCATCGATTCCCACCTGCACCCGTCCGGCGATCAGGTCGGTCACCATCGGCGCGCCGCCGGCATACGGCACGTGCACCATCTCGACCCCGGTCATGCTCTTGAACAGCTCCCACGCCAAGTGGCTGATGGTGCCGGTGCCGAACGAGGCCATGTTGACCTTGCCCGGATCGGCTTTGGCATAAGCGATGAACTCGGCGACGGTCTTCACCGGCACCGCTGACCCCACCTCCATGACCAGGGGCAGGTCGACCAGGCCGGCCACCGGCGCGATGTCGCGCAGGAAGTCGAATGGCAGCGACTTGTGGAAGCTGGCGTTGATGGCGTTGGTGGTGGTGACAAACATCAGCGTGTAGCCGTCGGGCGGGGAAGCGACCGCCGCCTGCGCCGCCAGGTTGGTGCCGGCACCGGGCTTGTTCTCGACCACGAAGGACTGGCCCAGCCGTTCGCTGAGCCACGTCGCCATGATGCGCGCCACCAGGTCGGTAGAGCCCCCGGCGGGAAAACCGAGAAGGATGCGCACCGGCCGCACGGGATAGCTCTGCGCGCTCGCGCTGCGCGCAACCACGGGGAGCGCGGCGGCACAAGCGGCGAGATGCAGGAAGGCGCGGCGGGGAAGCGGCATGGCGGTCCTCCCTCGAAACTGCAGGGCGGGCAAAGGCGCGGGCCACAATGGCCTCTCGCAAGCGGCACCCTGCGCGCCTTTGCCCACGCGTGTTGTAATATGCGCGTTCATTCTCGACGCGTGGGCCCGGCGCTGCATCATAATTGCGGGAAAGAGCGGAAACCAGGGCTCGCGCCCTGTCCACCTGCGGCCGCGGATTCATCAACACCGGAGTCACCACCCATGACCACCAGCGCTGTTGCCAAGCGCCTGCTCGCCGGACTCGAGAGCTATCTCGCGGGCGTTTTCCATCCGCTTCCGGAGGAGCGCCTCGTCACCGGAGCCATCCAGTCGGTCTACAACTGGTTCTTTCCATTCCTCCGCAATGCCGTCATTTGTGGCGTTCTGCAGTACCTGGCCGATGCAAGTGGAAGCGTCATGCTACAAGCATTGGCCATCGTCGCATATGTCGCGCTCGCGGCGTATTGCCTGTCGTACGTCAACATGTGGGTGCTCACTCCGTTTCACTTCGTGAAGCACAAGCGGCTCGCCTTCTTCCTGGATGCGCTGGTGACGCTGGCGGTTCTGCTATCGCTGGGCTACGCGGTGCTGGCGGGAACGCGGTTCGCGATCGATGAAATCGCCAAGGGGCATGCCGCGTCTCGCAGCAGCCCTGCTCGCAGCTCTCCCGCGCCGTAGCTCCCCGTGCCGAAGCGGACTGCGTCGTGCGCGAGCGCTTTCCGCGCCGTCCTGACTCGATGTGTCAGTCACGCTGACAGATCATCTGGGGGCAGCCGTACTCTGCCACCGTCGACACGATCATCGTATCCGGCACCAGGCATGGAAGGCGGCGCTCGCCCGGTGTAAAGTTTGCGGACTCGCTAGGAGGAGAGCCATGCGCTGGGACCAACTGCCGCGCAGCGACAACGTCGAGGATCAACGTGGCGCTGGACCGGGCGGCTTTCGCACCGGCCGCGCCGGCGGCATCGGCATCGGCACGCTGCTCGTGCTCGGTCTCATCGGCTGGGCCCTGGGCATCAATCCGCTCTACCTGATCGGTGGGGCAGAGATCCTGTCCCAGCTCGGCGGCGGCTCGCAGGAGCAATCGCAACCCGCCCCGAAGGACGCCCAGACGCAAGCGCCTTCCGATCAGATGGGCCAGTTCGTGTCCGCCGTGCTTGGAAGCACGGAAGCCGAATGGAAAGAGATCTTCGCGCGAGGCGGTAAAACCTACGAGCCGCCGACCTTGGTCATGTTCTCCGGCGCCACGCGCTCGGCCTGCGGCGCCGCCCAGTCCGCGATGGGACCGTTCTACTGTCCGATCGATCGGAAGGTCTATCTCGACACCGCGTTCTTTCAGGATCTCGAACGGCGCTTCCGCGGCTGCGAGATCGGCAGCAAGAGCTGCCAGTTCGCCCAGGCCTACGTGATCACGCACGAGATCGGCCATCACGTGCAGAACCTGCTCGGCATCCTGCCCCGGGTGCAGGCGATGCAGCGTGGGCTGGACCAGTCCGACGCCAACCAGCTCCAGGTGCGGGTCGAGCTGCAGGCTGACTGCCTCGCCGGAATCTGGGCGCACCACGCGGAGGAAAAGTGGCGGTTGATCGAGCCCGGCGACGTCGAGGCGGCCATGCAGACGGCATCCGCCATCGGCGACGATCGCCTGCAGCGACGCAGTCAGGGCTACGTGGTCCCGGACGCGTTCACGCACGGCTCTTCGGCACAGCGCACGCAGGCGTTCATGACCGGCCTAAAATCGGGCGAGATCTCGAGCTGCGACACATTTAGGAGCCAGTAGCCGAGGGTACGCCCGGAAGCTCTGGCGCGTCAGCGAAGGCCCGCGGCACCGCGCCGACCCGGATGCGGAGGTCGCATCGGCATGCTCCACCGGGCGGGAGGACGCCATGGCCATCTTGATCACGCAGGCACGATTCACGCCGGAGGGCACGAAGGGCACGACGACCGCGCCCGAGGATCGCGTGGAGGCCGCGCGCAGGCTGATCGCGGAGGCGGGAGGAACGCTCATCGCCTATTACCTGACGTCGGGCGATTACGACGCGCTGCTCATCTTCCAAGCGCCATCCTACGAGGACGCCGCGCCGGCGCTCGCCAACGCCGCCGCGAAGAGCGGCGTGGCCGATCTAAAGACGGTGCTCGTGACATCGGGCGGGATATCGCGGGACGCCGTCAAAGCGCGGCCGGTCGCGGCCGGCGATCGTCCCGCCGGTGCGGGCATGGCAGATCTGCCTGCGACCGAGCCGAGCACCAACGTGCCTGATCCCCGGCGCGAAGCGACGACCGGCGAAGCCCAGGCGAACGGCGAGGCGCGGACGGACGCCGAAGCGGCAAGCCGGATGCTCGACGCCCACAAGCAGGCCATGAGCGACATCGCGGCGGGGCGCCCAGCCCCCTACTACCTCGTTCCGCCGCCGGCGGCGGCTCCCTCCAAAGCCGTTTCCGCGCGCCCGCCCGACAAGGAGGACGCAGCCAAGAAAAAATCTTCAGCCGGCAAAGCTTCTGCCCAGCGGGTCCGGAAGCGCTAGCGTCCCGATTCCGAAGTGCGCATCATTGTGCGGCATTGTGCGGCACCCTCGTTTGCGAACTTCGGAATCGAAGCACACTAGCAACTTATTGATCTGGTGTGGCTTTGGTTCAGAAATCCGCATGTCGGACCCGCCGCAAGAATAATGCGGACTTCTGAACCGCCACACCGGGGCGCCTATCCCATCCTTCGGAATCGGGCACACTCTCGAACGCTACGCTGAACTCGGCGATGAAACCGACCAATCCGATCGCACGTCTGCCTGCTCTCTGGCGCGGCAAGGTGATTGCCCGTGCTGTATTCCTCATCGTCGTAGCTGCGCTCATCGCGGCGGTGGCTGCGGCCTTCGGCATCGCTCATGATTACGGCTACCTGCGCGCCTCGATTCTGACGGGCTCTCCCGGAGGTCAGTATCACGCGCTGGGCACGCGCCTCTCCGAGCGGGCCAGACGCGAGCACGGCACTCTGACGGTGATATCGACCGCAGGCTCGATCGAAAACGTGAGCCGCCTCGCCTCCAATTCGGGCCGCTGCAGCGATATGTTCGCCCTCATCCAGGACGGCACGCCGGTGCCGGCCGAGGCGCAGCTCGAGCTCCTTGGCCGGCTCCCGACGCCGGAGTCCCTGCTGGTGCTCGGCCGGGCCGGCCGTGCCTTTCACGCCCTTCCCGATTTTCGCGGGACATCCATCGGGATCGGTCCGCAAGGCTCCGGCACTGCGTATCTCATGCAGCAGCTCCTCGCGGACACCGACCTGCGGGAGCTCGATATCCGTTTGTCCAATCATGAGCTGTCCGAACAGGCCAGGCTCGTGGCAGAGGGCAAGCTCGACCTCGCGGCCTTCGTGATGCAAGAGGACGCGGAGTTCCTGCAGAACATCATCCGCCAGTACAATCTGGACATCGTGGCGCCGCAGGACCTCCAGGGCCTGATCGCGCGCTACCCGTGGCTCAGCCTGGGCAACATCCCGGCCGGCCGATACGACCTGGTGCGTCATCTCCCTGCCACGGACAAGCAGGTCGTGCGCCTGCGAACGCTGCTGATCGCCAGCCCATGCGCGCAACGCGCCGACCGCGTCGCGATGCTGATGCTGGCCGCGGCCGAGCTACCGAACTTCGTGCGCGACAATCCGCCGAGAGCCACGGCTCCTGAATCGGTGCTGCCGCTCGCACGCGAAGCGCGTCAATTCTTTCTCACTGGCGAGCCCGAGCTGGCCGATCGATACTTCCCGTGGCTGGTCAACATCATGTCGCCGGCCTATTGGGTCTACCTGGTCATGGCGGTGACGGTGCTGTTCAACATGATGCGGGGATACAGCAAGTTTCGACTTTGGCGGATCGACGCGGCACGCGAGAAGCTCGAGACCGCGGTCAAGAGGCTGGTCGATCCCGCATACACGCATGCCCAGATGCGCGCGGTTCCCCCAGAGCAGGTGATGGCCTCGCCTGAACGGCGCGCCGTCGCCCAGTCGCTCGTGGAACAGCTGCAGACGCTGCGCACCCGCTGCCAGCGGCAGACCAATTCCTTCGTCACGCCGATGGGGGATGAAATCTATTATCGCTACCAGCAAGTGCTCATCGACGAGGCGGCAACGACGCTGGCCGCGCTGCTCGAGCGGCTCCACCCTTCGCAACGTGAGGCAGGCGCGGCAAACCCCGACGCGCGGACATCCACGGCCGCCCCTCGAAAAGAGAGATCCGCTTAAACCGATTCGGCGTAGGTCCCGTAGGCCTCGCACACCGTCATGGTGTGGAGGCGCATGGCGGCGGCGGCGCCCTCGCGGTCGCCGCGCAGGATCGCGACCACCACGCGGTCGTGCTCCAGGTGCGACTTGGCCAGCCGCCCAAGATTGCGGAACTGGGCGCGGCGGAACGGCTGCACCCGCGTGCGCGTGGCGTGCGTCATCTCGGCGAGATAGGAATTGTGCGCGCCGGCATAGATGGTGGCGTGGAACGCCTCGTTGACCTCGTGGTAGCGCTGCGGGTCGCCGCCGTGGATGAGCGCGCGCAGCTCCTCGTGCGCGGCCTCGAGCGCGGCGC
>DATFVY010000261.1:0-2367 GCA_035259925.1 Burkholderiales bacterium | reverse complement strand
GCGACCGGCCCGCTGCCCGAAAGCCACAGCGTGTTGTCCGCGTCGTAGCCGAACTGCGGGTGATGGGTGCCGAAGCAGGTGTCGATGAAGTCGTACTTCATCGTCCGGGGATCGAGCACTGCGACCTGGCGCGGCGACTGCTCGAGCGGAAAGACTTTGGCGGACGGATGATCCGAACCTTTCGCGCACCACGCCGGATTCTTCATGCCGCGCACGGTCGCTGCGATCCACAGCCGGCCCGTGTCGTCGAACATGGCGTTGTGGTTGTTGGCCTTGGTGTCCCACAGTATCGCGTCACCCCAGTAGGGTGAGGGCGCCGTCGGCTTGACCGCGCCGGCATGTCCCGGCCCGAGCGAGACCGGCATGTTCGGATCGGCCACCGGCATCCTGAACGTCGACACCTGGTGCGTCCTCGGGTCGAGGACCGGCATCAGGTCGGTGGAGTACTCCGGCGAGCCGTAGAGCTTGCCGTACGCGTTCACCGTCGGCTTGCGCCGGTCGGAGGAGATCAGGTCGTGCAGGTACTTGTCCGGAGTGGACCACTCCCACGCGGTGACGACGACGTTGCGCTCGATGCCTTGCGGGCGCTGCGGCCTGTTCTTCGGCAGTTCCCCCTTCTCGACCCGCTCGGTCCAGTCCGCGAAATACTTGTAGGGCACGCCGCCGAGCTGGCCGCCGAGCCGCCCGGCCATCATGTAGCCGGCCTGGCCCGAGGCGACGCGGCGTATCCACGCCTCTTCGTGCGACTGGAACTTGCCGAGCTGCGGCGGGATCGTGCGCGTCGCCTTCTGCCCGAGCTGGTGGCAGCCGACGCAGTCGACGTTCCCCATGCGCTGGCGCCAGGTCTCCACCGTGATGTCCTTCGGGATGTTGCTACCGCCGCCGAAGTCCTTGGCGGGAGGAATCTTCATCATCGTGTACCAGTAGATCGCCGGGTAATACTGCGCCGCCGCCCGCTCGTCCGGCGCCGGCACCGCCTTGTGGTTGACTATCCGGCCGGGTTTCGTGGCGACCCTTGGCGAATCCACGAGACCGTAGCCGCGCACGAACACCTGGTATTCGGCGGCCGGCAGAGCCGGGATGACGTAACGCCCCTGGCCGTCGGTGACGACGCTCTTGATGTAACGGGTCGGAAGCCCGGTGGTCTCGGCGATCACCCACACGCCGGCTTCCGGCCCTTTCGGACCCGTCACCACGCCGCCGATGTCGGACTCGCCGATGCGGATCGCCGGGTCGGTGCCGGGCGGGGTTTCGACCTGTGCCGCACAAGCGACCAGGAAAGCGGTCACGGCAGCCGCGATGCCCCAGTACAATGCCCTGGTCGTTCTCATGTGTCCCCCTTGGCAATCCGCCGACCGGCGATTGAAGCTTCAACACCTCACACGGCGAATTCATTCTACTCCCGCGCGCCAGCGCCGATGCAACACGGGCATGCAGTGGATTGATGCACCGCGAGATGCGCCGGCAAGACACGCGCGTCCGCCATATGGATTCCCGCGCCCGGGCTTTGTGGGACAATCATGCGATGCAAACCCAGGTCATCGGGCCGGGCTTCGTAGCTGAAGTGCGCGGCGTCGGGCTTGCCGACGTGGCGGAGCGGGACGATGCGTACCGGGCGGTACGAGCAGCGTTCGAGGAGCACTCGGTGTTGTTGTTCCGCGGCCAGCCGGTCTCGGACGATCTGCAGGTCGCCTACTCCAGGCGCTTCGGTCCGCTGGAAATCGCGAAAGTCGCCTCGCTCGGCGAGGGCACGCCGTTCAGCATCCTCACCAACATCGACCGCGCCACCGGGAAGCTCGTGCCGCCCGACCACAAGGAAGCGCTGCGGGCGCGCGCGAACCAGCTCTGGCACACCGACAGCTCCTACAAGGAGACGCCCGCTCTCGCCTCCGTCTTTTCCGCGCGCGTCATCGCGCCGGTCGGCGGCGAAACCGAGTTCGCGTCCATGCGGCTCGCGTGGCAACGCCTGCCGGAGGCGAAGCGTGCCCGCCTCGCAGATGCCTGCGCCTGGCACGACTATGCCCACTCGCGCGGCAAGATCGCGCCGCACCTCGCTTCGGACCGTGAGAAGGCGGCCATGCCGCCCGTGCGCTGGCGGATCCGCTGGCGAAATCCCGCCAACGGCCGCGATTCGCTCTACGTCGCCTCGCACACCTACGCGATCGACGGCATGCCGAAGGAAGAAGCCCTGGTGCTCATTTCCGAGCTGATCGACTTCGCGACCGCGCCCGGGCACACCTACCTGCACAGCTGGCTGCCGGGCGACGTCATCATGTGGGACAACCGCTGCGTGCTGCACCGGGGCCGGCCCTGGCCCGACGACCAGCCGCGCCACATGGTGCGCACGACGATCTCGGCGACCGACGC
>DATFVY010000260.1:0-2762 GCA_035259925.1 Burkholderiales bacterium | reverse complement strand
GCTGGTGGCCATTACCCCCAATATCCTCGTGGTGCACCCCTCTTTGCCGGTGAAGACGGTGAAGGAGCTGGTCGCACTGGCGCGGGCGCGGCCGGGGCAGCTCAACTACCCGTCCGCCGGCGTGGGCAGCTCCTCGCACCTCGCGGGCGAGCTGCTCGCGATACTGACCGGCATCAGGATCGTGCACATACCCTACAAGGGCGGGGGCCCGGCGATGATCGATACCATCTCCGGTGAAATGCAGATGATGTTCGCGACCATGCCGGCCGCCATGCCGCACGTGAAATCCGGTCGGGTACGGCCGGTTGCGGTCACCACGACGCAGCGCTCGCCAACGCTGCCTGAGCTGCCGACTGTCTCGGAAACCGGCGTCAAGGGCTATGAGGCGTCAACCTGGTACGGCGTGCTCACTCCCGCCAGGACGCCGCGCCCGGTCATCGACCGGCTGCACGGCGAGACCGTGAAAATGCTCGCCGCGCCGGATGTCCGCGAGCGTCTCGGCTCGCAGGGTTTCGAGCCGGCCGGTTCCACGCCCGAGGAATTCGCCGCCTACATCAAGTCCGAGATCGCGAAGTGGGGGAAGGTGATCAGGACTGCCGGCATCAGGCCCGAGTGACGAAGTGGCGCAGCGATGGGGTGACGAGAACCGCGCCGGCCCCCGTCACTTGTATCCCGCAGGCAGCTTGAATTGCCCGGCGGGGTACTTTCCCAGGTAGTCGAGCGCGTCCGCGCTGGGACGCACATCGGCGTACTTGGCATGCATGTCGCACAGGCTGATCGCGTGCGAGGCCTGCGAGCGGTCGAAGCAGGCGTCCTCGACTACCGTCACGCGGTAGTTGTTGGAAAAGGCGTCGAGCACCGTCGCACGCACGCAGCCGCTGGTGGTGGTGCCCGTGACGATCAGGCTGTCGCAGCCGAGCAGCACGAGGTAGGACAGCATGGGTGTGCCGAAGAACGCGCTCGGCTTGTCCTTGTGCAGGACGATGTCCTGCGGCGCGGGCTCGATCTCGGGGACGATGGTGCTGCCCGCGAAGTCGCCGCGCGACCGGTCCAGCGAATCCTCGCCGGAGCGGCTGTTCTTCCAGCGCCAGCTGCCCCGGTTCCACAGGTCGGGCCGCGCGTTTCCGGTGGTATAGATGACCGGCACGCCCTTGCCGCGCGCGGCGGCGAGCAGCCCCTTGATGACCTTGATCGCGGGCCACGCGTCCTCGCCGCAGGAATTGCGCCAGCGCTTGATCGACTCGAGGATCGGCTCCGGCCGGTCGCCGCAAAAGAAGTAATTGACGTCGATCACCACCAGCGCCGGACGCTGGCCAAAACCCTGCGGCGCCCCGTACCCGGCGGCGGCGAATACCTGCCGGTCACGTTCGGTGAGAAACTTGTCCCAGATGCGTTCTGCCATTCGCTACCCCCGGCAAGCCGGCCTGAAAGAATACCCGCGCGCACCGCTCGCGGCAACCCGTTTTGGGGCTAGGTCCCGCAGCAGCGCATTGCCTACAATGTGGATGCAGGACGGCAAGCGACGAGGATGAAAGTGACGACGGGAAGCCGCTTGATCGCGATGGCGATCGCATGTGCGGGACTTGCGCCGGCCCATGCCCAATATCCGGCGCGGACGATCAGGTTCATCGTGCCGTTTGCGGCGGGCAGCGCGAACGATACGGTCGCGCGCTTCGTTCAGCCGCAGCTGTCTGCGGCGCTCGGCCAGCAGGTGGTCATAGACAATCGCCCCGGCGCGGCCGGCAACCTCGGCGCGGAGATTGCGGCCAAAGCGCCTGCCGACGGCTACACGGTGCTGATGGGCAACAGTTCTCATGCAATCAGCATGACGCTCTACACCAGGCCCGGGTTTGACCTCGCCAGGGACTTCGCGCCGGTGACACTGCTCGCCGCCGGCTCTTTCACGGCGACAACGCACCCTTCGCTGCCGGTGAAATCGGTGAAGGAGCTGGTCGCGTTCGCGAAAAAGCGACCCGGCGAGATCAATGTCGCTACATCCGGCGCAACCATAAGGATGGCTGCGAAGCTGCTCGAGAGCATGGCGGGCATTCAGATGACGGAGGTCAACTACAAGGGCACCCCGCAGATCATCACCGCGATGATCAGCGGCGAGGCGTCGGTCGGTTTTTCCGCCACCAGCGCGGTGATTCCCCACGTGCGGGCCGGGAAACTGCGTGCGCTCGCGGTGACGACGCCCAGGCGCTCGTCCATGGCGCCCGAGATTCCAACGGTGGCCGAGTCGGGCATCCCCGGCTATGACGCGACTACCTGGTACGGCCTCGTGGCCCCGGCGGGCACGCCGAAAGAGATCATCGCCCGGCTGCACGGGGCGGCAGTGGGCGCGCTTGCGCATCCCGCGGTCAAGGAACGGTTTGCCGCGACCGACCTCGAGCCCAATACTTCAGCGCCCGAAGAGCTTGCCGCGTATATCAAGTCCGAAATCGCCAAGTGGGGCAAAGTCATCCGTAGCGCCGGCATCAAGCCTGAGTAAAGGGGGGACACGTTGCGCATTCTGCTCGCGGCACTGCTGGGTTTCACTGCATCTTTCGCGTGCGCGGCGGACCGCGCTGCGAACGACCCGGCGCTGGCTTACCCTTCGCGCCCGATACGCATCATCATCACCGTCGTGCCCGGCGGCGGCGCCGACGTCACGGCGCGCGCGATCGGGCAGAAGCTCACCGAAGCCTGGGGCCAGCAGGCGATCGTGGACAACCGCCCCGGCGGCAACGGCGTTGTCGGCATGGACATCGCGGCGCACGCCA
>DATFVY010000259.1:0-7274 GCA_035259925.1 Burkholderiales bacterium | reverse complement strand
GCCGCCTGCTTCAATTCATCCTGGGTCATTGCGCTGGAAAAGCGTGATGAGTGACGGGAAAACCCGTGTCGAATATACACCAATTCCCCTATGGAAAATGGCTGAAAGTCCTTATTCCTGCTAACCTTATCGCCCTTTGCGATGGCCGCCATGAAGCGCAGCGATTATCTCGAACGCATACTCACCGCCCGCGTCTACGACGTGGCGGTCGAGACGCCGCTCGAGCTCGCGCCCGCGCTGTCGGCGCGCACCGGCAACCGCCTCCTGCTCAAGCGCGAGGACCTGCAGCCGGTGTTCTCGTTCAAGCTGCGCGGCGCGTACAACAAGATGGCGCGGCTGCCGCGCGAGGCGCTGAAGCGCGGCGTCATCGCCGCCTCGGCGGGCAACCACGCGCAGGGCGTGGCGCTCGCGGCCCAGCAGCTCGGCTGCCGCGCCGTGATCGTCATGCCGGTCACCACCCCGAGCATCAAGATCGCGGCGGTCGAGGCGCGCGGCGCGGCTGTCGTGCTGCACGGCGACTCCTACGATGACGCCTATGCCCATGCGCGCACGCTCGGGCGCCGCCGCCGGCTCACCTTCGTGCATCCCTACGACGATCCGGACGTGATCGCCGGGCAGGGCACCATCGGAATGGAGATCGCGCGCCAGCATCCGGGGACGCTCCACGCTGTCTTCGCCGCCATCGGCGGCGGCGGGCTGATCTCGGGCATTGCGGCCTACCTGAAACGCGTGCGGCCGGGCGTCAAGGTGATCGGCGTGGAACCCGAGGACGCGGACGCCATGTACCGCTCGCTCAAGGCCGGCCGGCGGGTGAAGCTCGAGCAGGTCGGGCTGTTCGCCGACGGGGTCGCGGTGAAGCAGGTGGGAGAGGAGACCTTCCGGCTGTGCCGCGAGCTGGTGGATGACGTGATACGGGTCGACACCGACGCCATCTGCGCCGCCATCAAGGACGTGTTCGAGGATACGCGCGCGGTGCTGGAGCCGGCGGGAGCGCTTGCCATCGCGGGTGCCAAGGCCTATATCGAGCGCACTGCGGCGCGCGGCAAGTCGCTGGTGGCTGTGGCGAGCGGCGCCAACGTCAACTTCGATCGCCTCAGATTCGTCGCCGAAGAGGCCGAGCTGGGCGAGAAGCGGGAAGCCGTGCTTGCGGTCACCATCCCCGAGCGTCCCGGCAGCTTCCGGCAGTTCTGCGCGCTGATCGGGGCGCGCAATATCACCGAGTTCAACTATCGCTACGCCGATTCCCGCCAGGCCCACGTCTTCGTCGGCATCCAGGTCAAGGACCGCAGGGAAACCGACCAGCTGATCCGCAAGCTCCGCCACAGCGGGCTCAAGACGCTCGACTTCAGCGACAACGAGTTGGCGAAGCTGCACGTGCGGCACACCGTCGGCGGGCACGCCCCCACCGTGGACGACGAGATCCTCTATCGCTTCGAGTTCCCCGAGCGGCCGGGTGCCTTGATGAGATTCCTCACCGCCATGAGCCGCGGCTGGAACATCAGCCTGTTCCACTACCGCAACCATGGCGCCGACTACGGGCGCGTGCTGGTCGGCATGCAGGTGCCAGCGCAGGACAAGCGCAAGTTCCGGACTTTTCTCACGCGGGTCGGCTATCCGTGGCACGACGAGACCCGCAATCCCGCCTACAAGTTGTTCCTGGGTTAGCCCCTCCGGGGCCGCCGGCCCGGTGACGCAGTGACGCAGGCGTGCTGACGGACACGTTGGCGCCGCATTCTCGGCCCGACGGCGTCAACCGGCTGCCCAACGGTGCGTTCTAGTTATTGAAAAAGCAGCTAAAATTGATCCACAGGGGGTCGTCGCTGCATATGAAGCACGTGTGGGCACTATTGCTGGTGCTGGCTGGCGCGCCCGCGTACGGCGCCGGTCAGGACGAGGATTTCCTGGCGGCGCGCGATGCGTACAACGCCAGCGATGCCGCCCGGCTCGAAATCCACGCCAGGCGGCTCCAGGGCCATGTGCTTCAGTCCTACGCCGACTACTGGCAGCTCAGCCTGAAGCTGGAAGAGGCCTCGCCCGACGAGGTACGAGCGTTCCTCACCCTCTACCGCGACAGCCCGCTGTCGGACCGCCTGCGCGCCGAATGGCTCAAGGTCCTGGGCCGGCGCGGGGAGTGGGGACTCTTTAATTCGGCCTTGCCGCAGCTCGCCGCCACGGACGTCGAGATCGCGTGCTACGACTTGCGCAACCAGCTGCAGGTCAATCCCGGGGAGGCGCTGCCCGAGGCGCGCGCGCTGTGGTTCATCCCGCGCGACCTGCCCGACAATTGCACCCCCCTCATGGCCGCGCTCTATGCCTCGGGCGGGCTGTCGACCGACGACTTGTGGACGCGCATCCGGATCGCGCTGGAAGCGGGCCAGGTGAGCCGCGCCCGCGCCATCGCGGAGTGGCTGCCCGCGGGCCAGGCGCCCGAGGCGGGGACGCTGGAAGGGGCCTCGTCGAACCCGGTGGGATACCTGGAGCGCAAGAACCCCAATCTGAAGACGCGTGCCGGGCGCGAATCCGTCATGTTCGCCGTGCACCGGCTGGCGCGCACGGCCCCGTCGCAGGCAGCACAGCACTGGACGCGGCTCGAGGAGCGCTTCAGCGAGGAGGAGCGCCAGTACGTGTGGGGGATGGTCGCTTATCTGGGGGCGTTGCGCCATGAGCGCGACGCGCTCGCGTGGTACGCGCGGGCCGCGAATCTTTCGGACGTGCAGCTCTCCTGGAAAGCGCGCGCTGCGCTGCGCGTCCAGGACTGGCCGCAGGTGATCGCCGCGGTAGACGCGATGACGAGCATGGAATCTTCCCTGACCGTCTGGCGCTACTGGAAGGCGCGGGCGCTCAAGGCGCTGGGGCGGGATGCGGAGGCCGAGCCGATACTAAGGCAGCTCGCGACCGTGTTTGGCTTCTACGGGCAGCTCGCGCAGGAAGAGCTCGGCGGGCTCGCCGCCGTGCCGGCCGCCGCCTACAAGCCCAGCGCGGAGGACGTGCGCGCCATGGCGCAGCACGCCGGGCTGCGACGAGCGCTGGAGCTCTATCGCCTGAACCAGCGCACCGAGGCGACCTGGGAGTGGCTGTGGGCGATACGCGGATTCGACGACCGGCAGCTCCTTGCCGCGGCGGAAGTCGCGCGCCGCCACGAGATCTACGATCGCGCGATCGGCACGGCGGACCGTACCGTGCTGCTGCACGATTTCGAGCTGCGCTACCCCGCGCCGTACCGCGACGTGCTCAAGGCCCAGGCCGCACAGCTCGCGCTGGACGAGGCGTGGGTTTACGGGGTGATCCGCCAGGAGAGCCGGTTCAACCCGGAAGCGAAATCGAGCGCCGGCGCCACCGGGCTGATGCAGCTCATGCCCGGGACCGCGCGCTGGGTCGCTCAGAGGCTCAGGCTCAGGAATTGGCGCTGGTCGCAGGCCACGGAGGTCCCCACCAACCTGAGCCTCGGCACCTACTACCTGCGCCACGTGCTCGATACCCAGGGCGGACAGGTGTCCGCGTCGGCAGCCTACAACGCCGGCCCGACCCGCGCGCGCGCCTGGCGCCCGGAGGCGGCGATGGAAGGCGCAATCTTTGCCGAAACCATACCGCTCACCGAGACGCGCATATACGTGAAGAACGTAATGGCGAACAGTACCTACTATTCGCACACGCTCAACCAGCAGCTGCAGTCCCTCAAGCAACGCCTCGGTATCGTCGGTCCGCGTCCCGACACCGATATCACGCCGGCGGACATACCCTGACGGCAGTGACGAAGTGACGCAGTGAAGCGGTGACGGCAGTCCCCACGGGGTCACCCGTGGGCGCGGGGTAGAATCTGCCCCATGGAAATCAACCTGGTTTGCGTTCTTGGCGGGAGCGGTTTTGTCGGCCGTCGTATCTGCCATGCCCTGGCGGCTGAGGGATATCGCGCCCGCGTGGCGACGCGCGACCGCGAGCGCGCGAAAGAGCAGCTGATCCTGCTGCCGACGGTGGACGTCGCGGTCGCCGACGTGCACGACCCGTCCCAGCTCGCGGCACTGGTGCGCGGCGCCGAAGCGGTCATCAATCTGGTGGGCGTGCTGCACGACGGCCGCGGCCACGCGACCTTTCAGGCGGCGCACGTCGAGCTCACGCGCAAAGTGGTGGCGGCGTGCAGGGAAAGCGGCGTCTCGCGGCTCCTGCATATGAGCGCGCTGGGCGCCGATCCCGCGGGCCCCAGCCGCTACCAGCGCACCAAGGGCGAGGCCGAACGCATCGTGCGCGAGTCGGGGCTGGCGTGGACGATATTCCGCCCCTCGGTCATTTTTGGACCGGGGGACGGGTTTATCAACCTGTTCGCGAGACTGCTGCGGCTCGCTCCGGTTGTCCCGCTCGCCCGCCCGGACACGCGCTTCCAGCCGGTGTACGTCGAGGATGTCGCGCAAGCATTCGTGAAGAGCCTTGGCGACCTCGCCAGCGCCGGCAAGAGCTACGACCTGTGCGGACCCCGGGCATACCGCCTGCGCGAGCTGGTCGACTACGTGGGGCAGATCACCGGTCGCCGGCGCTGGATCATCGGGTTGAACGACAGCCTGTCCTACCTCCAGGCTCTTGCCATGGAAATGCCGCCGCTCAAGCAGGTCCTGCGCTCGCTCGACATGCTCATGACCCGCGACAACTACTACTCGATGCGGGTGGACAACGTCTGCAATTGTGAATTTCCGTTCGGCATCGCGCCGGCGGCGCTGGAAGCGGTCGCGCCGTCCTATCTCGGCAACCGCACCCCGCGCGCGCACTACGGGCGGTATCGCGGGCAGGCCGGCCGCGACGATGCCTGAACTCGCGCTTGCCATCGGCAACAGGAACTACTCGTCGTGGTCGATGCGGCCATGGGTCGCGTTGCGCCAGGCCGGCATTCCATTTAGGGAAATCCAGCTTTGGTTTGACGACAGGGCGCGCGCCAGCGGTGCGGAGCAGTACTCCCCGACGGGACAGGTGCCGGTGCTGCTGGTGGACGGGGCGCCGGTGTGGGACTCGCTTGCGATATGCGAGACGGCGGCTGAGCTCTTTCCGGAAAAGCGCCTGTGGCCGGCCGATGCGCGGGCGCGCGCGCAGGCACGGTCCGCCTGTGCCGAGATGCACGCCGGGTTCCGCAACCTGCGTGGCGCCATGCCCATGAACATCCGCTCTTCGTTTCCGGGCAAGGGCATGAGCCCTGCCGTCAAGAGCGAAATCGAGCGCGTCTGCTCGTTGTGGGACGACTGCCGAGGGAAGTTCGGTGCGGGAGGGTCGCTCCTGTTCGGAGCGTTCTCGATCGCCGACGCCTACTACGCGCCGGTGGTGATGCGCTTCATCACCTATGCCCCTTCCCTGCCGGAGTCAGCGCGCGATTACGTCGAGGCGGTGCGCGGTCTGTCGGCAGTGCAGGAGTGGATGGCGGCGGCGCGGCGCGAGACGGCGTTCGTCGCAGCCGATGAGCCCTACGCCGCCAGGCCGTCATGAAGATCTATTGCGTGGGGGGGGCGGTTCGCGACGAGCTGCTGGGGCTGCCGGTGAAAGACCGCGACTACGTCGTCGTCGGCGCGACCCCGGAGGAAATGGTGAAGCAGGGCTACAAGCCCGTGGGCAGGGATTTTCCGGTGTTCCTGCACCCGCAGACCCACGAGGAGTATGCGCTGGCGCGCACCGAGCGCAAAACCGCGCGCGGCTATCACGGCTTCGAGTTCCGCGCGGCGCCGGACGTGACCCTGGAGCAGGACCTGGCGCGGCGCGACCTTACCATCAACGCGATCGCCAAGGACGCCGGGGGCCGAGTCATCGATCCCTACCGGGGCGTGCCCGACCTCAAGGCGGGCGTGCTGCGCCACGTGAGCCCGGCGTTCGCCGAGGACCCGGTCAGGATATTGCGCGTCGCGCGCTTCGCCGCCCGCTTCGGCTTCCGCATCGCCCCGGAAACGCTGGATCTGATGCGCAAGATGGCGAAAAGCGGCGAAGCCGACGCGCTCGTTCCCGAGCGGGTGTGGCAGGAGGTGGCGCGGGGACTGATGGAAGCGAACCCCGCGCGCATTTTCACCGTCCTGCGGGAATGCGAAGCGCTCGCGCGGGTGATGCCGGAAGTCGACGCCCTGTGGGATGATCCCGATGCCGCGCAAGCCGCCCTGCGCGCGTTGGATGATGCCGCGCGGAAGAGCGCGACGCTCCCGGCCCGCTTTGCCGCGCTCGTGCGCGCGCTCGATCCCCTGGCTGTCGAATCGCTCGCGGCCCGGCTCAAAGTCCCGGCCGACTGCCGCGATCTGGCGCTGCTCGCGGCGCGGCACGCCAACATGGTGCTGGATGCGCCGGAGGCGGGCGCCGAGGCCGTGCTGGAAGTCTTCAACCTGGCCGACGCCTGGCGGCGCCCGGACCGGTTTGGCGACTTGATGACCGCTGCCTTTGCCGACGAAGCGGACGGAGCGCCGGCGCGGGCCCGGCTCGAGCGCGCGCTGCAGGCGGCGGCCGCAGTCAGGGGCGGGGACATCGCGAAGGCGTCGAAGGACACCGAGGCGATCCGCGCGAACGTGGACGCGGCGCGGCTGGAAGCGATCGCGAAGGCGCTGAAAAAGTGACTCGTTTCTCGTTGCTCGTTCCTGGTCTTCGGACGACGAACAACTAGGAACGAAGAACGAGGAACGAGGAACGAGGAACGAATCACTCTATATCAACGAGCGACGAAGGAGCGAGATGATTGACTTCTACACCTGGACCACCCCCAACGGCCGCAAGATCTCGATCATGCTGGAGGAAGTGGCGCTGCCGTACCGCGTGCATGCCATCAATATCGGCCAGGGCGACCAGTTCAAGCCCGACTACCTGAAGATCAACCCCAACGGCAAGATCCCGTCCATCGTGGACCCCGACGGGCCCGACGGCAGGCCGATCGCGATGATGGAGTCGGGGGCGATCCTGATCTATCTCGCGCGCAAGACCGGCAAGCTCTTCCCGGCGCCCGGCAGGGGGATGTACGACGTGCTGCAGTGGCTGATGTTCCAGATGGGCGGCGTGGGCCCGATGTTCGGGCAGACGCACCACTTCCTGCGCGCG
Organism: Burkholderiales bacterium; assembly: GCA_035259925.1. GTDB lineage: Bacteria > Pseudomonadota > Gammaproteobacteria > Burkholderiales > SG8-41 > SG8-41. The sequence continues at coordinate 233 of DATFVY010000259.1, read as the reverse complement.
GCCAAGGAGCCGGTGCCATACGCGATCGAGCGCTACTCGAAGGAGACCCAGCGCCTCTACGGCGTACTGAACGAGCGACTCAAGGACCACGAGTACCTGGCCGACGGCTACTCGATCGCGGACATCGCGACCTATCCGTGGGTCGCGCGCCACGAGTGGCACAAGACCGACCTCGTCGACTTCCCCGGCGTGAAGCGCTGGTTCGACACTATCTCCGCGCGCCCGGCGGTGAA
>DATFVY010000258.1:0-3353 GCA_035259925.1 Burkholderiales bacterium | reverse complement strand
CCGAGCGGCTGAAGCGCGCCGACGACGTGCTGGTCAATGACGCGAGCATCGACGTGCTGCGTCCGCGGGTGGCGCGCCTTCATGCCCGCTACCTGGACCTCGCGGGGAAAGCGTGACCGGCGTCACGGCCTGACCGGAGGGGTCCGGGGCAGGGTCGCAACTTCCCCTTCCCGGCCATGAAAGCCTTTATTTTTTATGGGTTTTGTTGAATACTCCCTGAAAGTCGGGCACGCCCGGCGGCATCGGGCCCTTCGATCGTGATCAGCTACGAGCATCCCCTCAGCGAACGTGTGCGCACTTTGCTGCGCCTCGAAGATCTGTTCGAGCGCGTCGACTATTTCCTGCACAAGAACGACGCGCACGAGCATCACGTCGCTCTGCTCTCGATCTTCGAGATACTGGAAGTGTCGGGCCGCGCCGACCTCAAGTCCGACCTGCTGCAGGAGCTGGAACGGCAGAAGCACACGCTCGAATCGCTGCGCGACAATCCGGAAGTGTCGGGCGAGGCGCTCGACAACGTCCTGTGGCAGATCGACCAGGCTTCGTCGCGCCTGTTCCAGTCCTCGGGCAAGATCGGGCAGGAGCTGCGCGGCAACGAGTGGCTGATGAGCGTGCGCCAGCGCACCAGCATCCCGGGCGGCGTCTGCGAGTTCGACCTGCCGTCCTACCACTACTGGCTGCAGCAATCGCCGGAGCAGCACCGGCACGACCTGCAGCAGTGGCTCGCCCCCTTCCTGCCGATGCGCGACGCCATCGCGATCGTGCTGCGGCTGTTGCGCGAGTCGGGCAAGACCACGGCGCAGGTCGCCTACCAGGGCCTCTACCAGCAGGTGATGGCGGGCCGCATGTCGCAGATGCTGCGCCTCCGCCTGAAGCGGGAGTATCACTGCGTGCCGGAGATCAGCGCCAACAAGTACGCGCTCAACATCCGTTTCACGACCCAGGAAGGCATCCAGCGGCCCAAGGCCGCCGAGGCCGACGTCGAGTTCGAGCTGACCTTCTGCAATTTCTGATGAAGTCCTCCGCCCGCATCGTCGCCTGTCCCCACTGCGGCAAGTCCGTCGAGTGGACGGCCGCGGCCAGGTGGCGCCCGTTCTGCTCCGAGCGCTGCAAGCTGATCGACCTCGGCGCGTGGGCAGCGGAGCGCTATCGCGTGCCCGTCGCCGAGGACGAATCGACGCCGCCTGAGGGGACGAATCCGCACGGCTCTTGACTTCAGCTTCAAGCTGCAAGCCACAAGCTACAAGGATGGAACCCGGGAGGCACTTTCTTGCTTGAAGCTTGTAGCCTGAAGCTTGTAGCTTGTAGCTCATAACCCAGGAGGATGCGCAGTGTCCGACGTCAAGGTTGTGTTCATCCATGGAGTAAACCAGCGCGTGCTGCAGGCGATCACTTCGCGCAACCCCGAGGGCTTCGTCACGACTCCGATCGAGGCCAAGTCGATGCCGGAGGAGAAGCAGATCGAGGCAGTCAAGGACGCCGATTTCGTCCTGTGGTTCAGCGCGAAGATGAGCGATCGCGTGCTGCGCTCGGCGAAGAAGGCACGGCTGGTGCAGGGCCTCTCGGCCGGCTACGACAGCGTCAATCTGAAGCTGTTGCGCGAGCTGAACATCCCCTGCGCCAATAACGGCGGCGCGAACTCGTGGGCGGTCGCCGACCACGCCGTGCTCGACATGCTGACCCTCTACCGGCGGCTTGCGGCGGCCGACCGCTCGACGCGCGACGGCAAGTGGCGCGCCGCGATCGACGGCACCAACACCTTCGAGATGGCGGGGAAGGTGGTGGGCATCATGGGCTTCGGCAACATCGGCCAGAAGGTGGCGCGGCGCGTCCAGGCGTTCGACGCCGTCGTCCACTACTACGACATCTTCCCGCAGACGCCCGCGCGTGATCGCGAACTCAACGCGAAGCAGGTGTCGCGGGAGGAGCTGTTCCGCACCTCCGACATCATCACGCTCCACGCCCCGCTCACCAACGACACCCGCCACGTGGTCAACCGCGCGCGGCTCGCCACCATGAAGCCTTCGGCGATACTGATCAACACCAGCCGCGGCGAGGTGGTGGACGAAACCGCGCTCTACGAAGCGCTGCGGGACAAGCGCATCGCCGGCGCCGGCCTGGACGTCTTCGAGCAGGAGCCCGTCGATCCGGCCAACCCGCTGCTCAAGCTCGACAACGTCGTGGTGTCACCGCACACCGCGGGCACGACCTGGGACACCTGGTTCCGCCGCGCCGAGTTCGCCTACGCGAACATGAAGCGGGTATGGGCCGGGCAGCCGCCGCAGGCGGTCGCGACGGACTACGACATGTAGGCCGCGTGGCGCCGGTGATGCGTGATGGGTGATGGGTGATGAGTCTCCCGCAGTGCGGGTTTCATCACTGCGTCACTTCCTCACTGCCTCACTTCCTTACAACTTGAAGCCGTAGAGCTTCGCGGCGTTCTCGCAAACGACTTTACGGCGAGTGGCGGCCGGGAGGCCGCCCAGCTCCCGCTGCAGGTATTCCTGCGAGTCGGGCCAGATGCCGTCGGGGTGCGGGAAGTCCGAGCCCCACATGACCCGGTCCGCGCCCAGCTCATCGAGCAGTTTCACGCCGATCGGGTCGGTCTGGTAGGTTGCCCAGCACTGGCGCCGCCAGTAGTCGCTCGGTGGCATCTTGAGCGAGAGGTCCTTGAACTGGTCCTCCCATTCCGCGTCCATCCGCCACAGCACGTACGGAATCCAGCCGATGCCCGATTCGCCCAGGATCAAACGGATCCTGGGAAACCTTTCCAGGACACCGCTGTAGATCATCGACATGAGCACGTTCGACATGTTCATCTGGAAGGACGTGATGTTGCTCGCGAACGCCGCTCGCGCTACCGCGAGGTCGACCTCGGGCATGCCGGGCAGGCTCGCGCGCGTCGGATCGCCGCCGATCAGCTGGATCTTGCGGATGTGCTCGGGCACGTAACCGCTCACGGTGTGGAAGTGCAGCGGCAGCCCGGTCGCGTTGATGACCTCCCACAGCGGGTTCCAGTAGGGGTCCCACAGCGGCTTCAAGTCCGCCGAGTTGGCGATGTCGAGGCCGCGCAGGACGCCGCGCCTGGCGACGCGCTCGACTTCGGCAATGGCGGCCTCGATCGGGTTATTGGGAATCGAGCCGAGACCGGCGAAGCGGTCGGGGCGCGCCGAGCAGAAGCCGGCAAGCCAGTCGTTGTAGACCCGCATGACCTCGACGGCCGCTTCGGGATCGTTGAGCCTGCCGGTCGCGCCGAGGACGCCGTAGAGCACCTCGGCCTGCACGCCGTCGCGGTCCTGGTCCTTGACGCGCAGCTCGGGCTCGGTCAGGCGGCGGATGCCGCGCTGGCCGTC
>DATFVY010000257.1:0-2097 GCA_035259925.1 Burkholderiales bacterium | reverse complement strand
GCGCGGCAAGACCGTCGTCGAGATCATGGAGGCGGTGCATCACGACGAGATCAAGGGCATGTACATCATGGGCGAGAACCCCGCGATGTCGGACCCCGACCTCAACCACGCCCGCGGCGCGCTCGCCCATCTCGAGCATCTCGTGGTGCAGGACATCTTCCTGACCGAGACCGCGTCCTACGCCGACGTCATCCTACCGGCCTCGGCCTGGCCGGAGAAAGACGGCACGGTGACCAACACCAACCGCCAGGTGCAGATGGGACGCGCGGCGCTGCCGATGCCGGGCGACGCGCGGCAGGATCTCTGGATCATCCAGGACCTTGCCCAGCGCATCGGCTGCAACTGGAACTACCAGCACGTCAGCGAGGTGTTCACCGAGATGGCGTCGATGATGCCGGCGCTCGACAACATCACGTGGGAGCGTGTCGAGCGCGAGGACCACGTCACCTATCCGGTCGACGGTCCCGACGTCCCGGGCCGCGACGTGGTGTTCGACCAAGGCTTCCCGCGGCCCGGGGGCGTGGGCAGGCTAGTTGCAACCAAGTTCCAGGCGCCGGACGAGATGCCGGACGCGCAGTATCCGTTCATCCTCACCACGGGACGCCAGCTCGAGCACTGGCACACCGGCGCCATGACGCGGCGCGCGTCGATGCTCGATACGTTGGAGCCGGGTCCGGTGGCGGGGCTGTCGCGCGGCACCATCGTCAAGCTCGGCATCGAGCCGGGCGACATGGTGCGTGTGAGCACGCGGCGCGGGGCGATCGAGCTCAGCGCGCGGCAGGACGACTCGGTGCCCGACGGCGTCGTGTTCATTCCCTTCGCCTATGTCGAGGCGGCGGCCAACCTGCTCACCAATCCCAAGCTCGACCCGTTCGGGAAGATCCCCGAATTCAAATATTGCGCCGCCAAGGTCGAGCCTGCAGGCGAAGCCGCGCGCGTGGCCGCGGAATAGCTTCGTAAAGGAGGGTGGGCGACGGCGTGTTGTCGCCGGCGCATTGCTTGCCGATGCTGGGCAAAATCGCTTGCACGCCGTTGCCCGCGCGGCGAGGGTAGGGCAGGCGATTTTTTCTAACCCTGTCTAAAGCCCCCGCATGAGCGCTTCCCGCCCGATCCTGCGCAGCTCCATTCTTGCGGCTGGAACGGGCGCGCCGGTGTTGCTGCTGCATGGCTCCGCCAGCGCCGCGGTGATGTGGGCCCCCGCCATCGACGTGCTGAAGGCGAAGTTTCGCGTCATCGCGCCCGATCTCGTCGGCTACGGCCGCACCGATTCGTGGCCGGATGGCTGCGACTTTACCGCTGCCGACGAGCTGCGCCTGCTCGAGCCGCTCGTCCCGAGAAACGCGCCCGTGCACGTGGTGGGCCATTCCTACGGCGGCCTCGTTGCCCTGCATCTCGCGCTCGCCGACCGCTTCGCGCTGCGCTCGCTGACCTTGATCGAGCCGGTAGCGTTCTTTCTTCTGCCGCACGCGGGCGCGCACGAGGCCTGGGCGGAGATCCGGGCGCTGGGCGACGGCTACGCCGCGGGCATCGCGGCAGGGGAAACGGAAGCGGCGTTGCGCAGCTTCATCGACTATTGGGCCGGCCGCGGCGCCTGGGACGCCATGGACGAGACGTTGCGCGCGCAGATCCGCAGGAGCGCGCGCAAGATCGTGCTCGATTTTCAGGTCGCGTTCACCGACCCCGGGCTGGAAGCGGTGCGCGCGCTCAAGTGCCCGGTTCGGGTCGTATCGGGCGGGCGCAGCCGCACCCCGACCCGACGCATCGCGTCGTTCCTCGCCGACGCACTGCCGTCGGCCGAGCTCGAGGTGGTCGCCGACGCAAATCATCTGCTGCCTGTGACGCATCCCGACATGGTGGCGACGATGCTGTTGCGGGAACTGGCGGAGTGACTTCCTCCGCGTTCCCGGATATGACTGGCGCTCGTCCCGAAAGCCGGGGAATGCACGCATGTCCGTCGCCGCCGTCGAGATTGCCGCCGACCCGTCGGCCGACGTGAGCGGCGCCGTTCGCCACGATTGGACGCGCGAGGAGATTCGCGCGCTGTTCGCGCTGCCCTTCCCCGAGTTGATGTTCCGCGCGCAAGCCGTTCACCGCCGC
>DATFVY010000256.1:0-6141 GCA_035259925.1 Burkholderiales bacterium | reverse complement strand
CGGACCACGCACGTCATGTCGACACGCTCGGCCAGCGCCGCGCCGGTCTCCGCGATCAACGGCGCCCATGCATCGAACGGGCCTGATGCCCTGCTCGCGAGAACGTTGCACGAAGTCAGCAACAAGCGGCTTGATGCGGCGGTGTCCGAAATCGACAAGGTCATCGGTGCCTATCCCAATTTCCGGCTCGCCCACCTCATCAAGGGCGATCTGCTGCTGGCGCGCGCGCGGCCCCTCACCACAGTGGGCAATGCACCCGGGGCGGCGCGCGGCGATCTCGACGACCTGCGCCAGGAAGCACGCGCCCGGCTCGCGCGCATGCAGCAGCCGCGCCCCGCGGACCGCGTCCCCGTCTACATGGTGCAGATGCAGCCCGACCAGCGCCACGCGCTGGTCGTGGATACCGCCCGGTCCACGCTCTACGTGTTCGAAAACCGCGGCGGGGAAGCGAGCTACATCACGGACTATTACGTCAGTATCGGCAAGAACGGCACCGACAAGTACCGCGTGGGCGACAACAAGACGCCGCTCGGGGTCTACCACATCACCGGCACCCTGGACCGGCAGAAGCTGAACAGGACGTACGGGAAGCTCGCTGAGCAGTACGGCGCGGGAGCCCTGCCGATCAGCTATCCCAACGAGTGGGACCGCCGCGAGGGCCGCAACGGCTACGGCATCTGGCTGCACGGCGTGCCCTTCGATACCTACAGCCGGCCGCCGCGCGCCAGCAACGGCTGTGTCGCCCTCACCAACGAGGACTTCACCGCCCTCTCCCACAGCGTGCAGATCGGCCTGACGCCCGTCATCATCGCCGACGGCGTGGACTGGGTCGCGCCCGCCGCCCTGCGCTCGCTGCGCAAGGAGCTTGCGCAGCGCGTCGAGGGCTGGCGCAGCGACTGGGAGAGCCGCGATACCGGTAAGTACCTCGACTACTATTCGAGAAAGTTCTCTTCAGGGAAGGTCCGCTACGCGCAGTTTGCGCAGCAGAAGCACAAGGTAAACGCGGGCAAGACCTGGATCCAGGTCAAGCTCGACCGCACCAGCATCTTCCTCTACCCCGGGCGGGACGATCTCGCCGTGGTGAGCTTCGACCAGGACTACTCGAGCAGCAACCTCTCGAGCCAGATGCGCAAGCGCCAGTACTGGATACGGGAAGGCGGCAGCTGGCGCATCCTCTACGAAGGCGCGGCTTGAGCCCGCCAGCCGGCGAGCCTTTGCCGGTGACCGGAAAATAACTGCCACCATCGGGAGCCCCATGAAGAGACTCATTGCTTGCGCCCTCGCCCTGCTCGCGTCGGCCGGCGCGCTCGCCGCGAATCCGCAAGTCGAGCTGAAGACCAGCATGGGCGCGATCGTCATCGAGCTGTATCCCGACAAGGCGCCCGCCACGGTCGAGAATTTCCTTGGCTACGTGAAGGCGGGACACTATGCGGGCACCACCTTCCACCGCGTGATTCCCGGCTTCATGATCCAGGGCGGCGGGTTCACGCATGACTTCGAGCAGAAGCCGACCCGCCAGCCGGTGAAGAACGAGGCGGGCAACGGGTTGAAGAACGCAGTGGGCACGATCGCCATGGCGCGCACGCCCGACCCCCATTCCGCGACCGCGCAGTTCTTCATCAACGTCGCGGACAACGACTCGCTCAATTTCCGCTTCCCGACACCAGAGGGCTACGGCTACACCGTGTTCGGCAAGGTGGTGAAAGGCCTGGATGTCGTCAAGCGCATCGAGAAGGTGCAGACCGGCCCGGGCCCGGCGGGGCATCGCGACGTGCCGGTGAAGCCGGTCGTCATCGAAAGCGCGCAGATACTTCCGTCGGAGCAGCCGGCGGCAAAGAAGTAGTTCCCCTCCACACTCGACACTCGACACTCCAGACATGGTCAAACTCCATACCAACCACGGCATCATCACCCTCGAGCTCGATGAAAAGCGGGCGCCGCAGACCGTCGCCAACTTCCTGCAATACGTGAAGGACGGTCATTACGCCAACACGATTTTCCACCGCGTCATCGACGGCTTCATGATCCAGGGCGGCGGCTTCGAGCCGGGCATGCGCCAGAAGCCGACGCGGGCTCCGGTCAAGAACGAGGCCGACAACAAGCTCAAGAACGCCAACCTCACCATCGCCATGGCGCGGACGTCCGACCCGCACTCGGCGAGCGCACAGTTCTTCATCAACGTGGCCGACAACGCCTTCCTCGATCACACCGCGCCCACCCCGCAAGGCTGGGGCTACTGCGTGTTCGGGCGGGTGACGGGCGGGGCAGACGTGGTCAACAAGATCAAGGGCGTGAAAACCGGCAGCAGCGGCATGCACAAGGACGTGCCGGTTGCCGACGTCATCATCGAGCGCGCCGAGGTGGCGTAGCCGGAGGGATGAGCCACACCCTCTTCATTTCCGACCTGCACCTCTCCCCCGAGCGCCCGCGCATCAACGAAACGTTTTTCCGTTTCCTGCGCGACACGGCAACGCAGGCGGAAGCGCTGCACGTGCTCGGCGATCTGTTCGAGAATTGGGTCGGCGACGACGATCTCGCCGACCCGTTCAACGCTTCGATCGCAGACGCGCTGCGGGAACTGGCCCGCGCGGGCGTCGCGCTCACGTTCATGCAAGGCAACCGCGACGTGCTGGCGGGCAGCGGCTTCGCCGCGCGCTGCGGCGCGACCCTGATCGCCGATCCCACGATCCTCGATCTCCACGGCACCAGGACGCTGTTGCTGCACGGCGACACGCTGTGCACCGATGACGTGGAATACCAGAAATTCCGCGTCATTGCCCGCGACCCCGCTTTCCAGCGGCGCTTCCTCTCGCAGCCGATCGCCGAGCGCAAGAAGCAGATGCTCGACATGCGCATGAAGAGCGAGCAGCACAAGCAGGGGCAGGCGGCGGAAATCATGGACGTTGCGCCCGCGACGGTGGAGAAGGTCCTGCGCGAATTCGGCTATCCCCGCCTCATCCATGGCCATACCCACCGCCCCGCCCGGCACGTGCACACGGTCGACGGCCACCGCTGCGAGCGCTGGGTGCTAAACGACTGGTACCTGCGCGGCGGCTTCCTCCGCTGCGACGCCCGGGGCTGCAAGGCCGAGCAGCTGTAGGCAGTTTTTTCAGCTAGGCCGGCCCACAACGTATCCCCTTGAATGCAGGACATAAGGCACAGCCGATTCGAGAAACAATCTCTTACACTTTGTAACGTGCAGCGGGGCGGTTTCTGCGTTGAAATAGGGAGGAGGAAACTGCCATGAAAGCGCTCCTTAGATCATTGCTCGCCGGGCTCCTCGCCGTGACCCTGACCGCTCCGGTGGCTGTTGCGCAGGAGGGTCCGGCCTTCAGCGAGGAAGAGCTCGACCAGATGCTCGCGCCGATCGCGCTCTATCCCGATTCCCTGCTGTCGCAAGTCCTGATGGCCTCGACCTACCCGCTCGAAGTGGTCCAGGCGGCGCGCTGGTCGCGCGCGAATTCGCAGCTCAAGGGCGACGACGCGGTGAAGGCGGTCGAAAACATGGACTGGGATCCGAGCGTGAAGTCGCTCGTGGCCTTTCCGCAGATCCTGCATCGCATGGATGAGCGACTCGACTGGACGCAGCGCCTGGGCGAGGCGTTTCTCGCGCAGGAGCCGCACGTGCTGGACACGATCCAGGGCTTGCGCCAGCGGGCGGCGGCGGCAGGCAACCTCAACTCGAACGAGCACCTGCGGGTGACGCGGCAGGACGACGCCATCCTCATCGACCCGGTCCGGCCCGAGGCCGTGTATGTCCCGTACTACAACCCTGCCGTCGTCTACGGCCCATGGGCGTGGACGGGTTATCCGCCGGTCTACTGGGCTCCGTTCCCGGGTTACTACGCCGCGCCTGCGTTCGCGCCGGCCTTTTTCTGGGGTCCTGCGATCGTGGTGTCGACGGGGTTCTTTTTCGGCCATTGCAATTGGCACCACCGCCATGTGACCGTCAGCAAGACGGTAGTGACACAGACGAAATTCGGCAAGCCGATCTCTACCGTCACGTCACACGCCAAGCCGGTCGCCTGGAAGCATGACCCGGTGCATCGCAAGGGCGTGCCCTACCGCCATGCGGGCCTGGGCGACCAGCACGGCCGCTCCGGCATGCACGGCGGCGATGGCCGGCGCGACTATCGCGGACCAGGGTCGGCACCGAAGGCTCAATATGGAGACCGGGGAGGACATGAAGCCGCGCCGCAGCGGCCTTCGGTCCAGGGCAGCAACAACACTAACACTCCGGGCAAGCCCAACTTCGATTCCAGCTCGCGCCGGTCGGGGACCGCGGGCCCGGGCCCGTCAGCGCCGGGTGGTGACCGGCGTTCGGAAGCAGGTCGCGACCATTCGCGCTCCAACGACCGTGGCGTCGGTCCGGCTCCCGCCACCCGCCAGGCGCAGCGCACGGACTCTAACGGGAATGACAAGGTACTGCGCTTTCCCACGCCACAAGGCGGGCCGTCGGCTCAGCACGGCCGCCAGGAGCGTGCAGATTCGAACAGGAGCAATGTCCGCTCCTTCCAGGGACCTGCTCCAGCCCCGCGTTCCGCACCGTCGGCCCCCACCGTCCGGCAGGGTCCGCCCCCGGCCGCTGCGCAGAGAAGCGCTCAGCCCGGGAGCTTCCGTCCGCAGCAGGCGCGGCCGCCCCAGGCGGCCGGCGGCGGCGGCCCGGCTCCCCGGCAGGTGGCAATGCCCCAGCGCACTGCCCCTCCGCCGCAGGCGCAGGCGCACGGCCACTCCGCGCCTCGCATGGCGAACGGCAACGGCAATTTCGCCGGCGGCAATGGCGGCGGAGGCCGCGGCGGGTCGATGCGCTAGGCTTTGGCCTGATCCAGCGCCTGGCGGAAATCGTCGGCCAGGTCGTCGAAATCCTCGATTCCGATCGACAGCCGGATGAGCGAGTCGGCGATGCCCATCTCGGCCCGGCGCTGCGGGCCCATCTCCCAGTAGATGGTGTGCGCGATCGGAATCGCCAGGGTGCGGTTGTCCCCGAGATGGCTTGATGAAATCACCAGCTTCAGCCGGTTGAGGAAATCGAAGCAGTCGATGCCCTCTTTGAGCTCGATCGCCATCAGCGCGCCGTAGGTCTTGAACAGCTCCCCGGCGAGCCGGTGCTGCGGGTGATCCTCGAGGCCCGGGTAATAGACTTTCTTCACCCGGGAATTCCCGGCCAGTAAGCGGGCCAGCCGCAGCGCATTGTCCGAAGACCTCTCCATCCGCAGCGCCAGCGTCTCGGCGCCGACGGCGATCCGGTGTGCGACCTCGGCCGCCAGGGTGCTGCCGATGTCGCGCAATCCCTTCTTGCGGATCTGCTGCATGCCCCACAGCGCGGGCTTCTGGTTCTTGTAGCTGTCGTTGATGTTCGGAAAACGGGTCCAGTCGTAAAGCCCGGTGTCGGTCACCGCACCCCCCAGGGCATTGCCGTGGCCACCGATGTACTTGGTGAGGGAGTTGATGACGAGGCCGGCGTGATGCCGCTTGGGCTGGTAAAGGTAGGGAGAGGTCATGGTGTTGTCCACCACGTAGAGCAATCCCTGCTTTTTACACAGCTCGCCGATGCGCGCGAGGTCTGCGACCTGGGTGCGCGGATTGGCAATGGTCTCCACGAACACCAGGCGCGTGTCGGGCCGGATCGCCCGCGCCACCTCGTCCACGCGCGTCGCGTCGACGAAACTGATGTCGAAGCCCTGCGTGTTGTAGGTGCCGAACAGGCTGTTGGTATTGCCGAACAGGAAAGAGCTCGACACAACGTGGTCGCCCTCGCGCAGCAGCGCGGTACACACTGCGGCGATCGCCGCCATGCCCGTGGAAAAGCACGCCGTGGCGATACCGTCCTCCATCCTGGTGACCTTCACCTCCAGAGCGGCCGCGGTGGGATTGCCCTGCCGGCCGTAGACAAAGCCGGGAAGCTCGCCCTTGAACACCTTCGCGAGTTCGCGCGCGTCGGAATAGCCGTACGCGACGGAAGGGTGCATCGGCTTGTGCACCGCATAGTGCTCGATCGGCTGATCGAGATCGGAGTGAAGGATCGTCGTGGTAAAGCCGCGCTTCATGGTTCCGCCCCTTCATGAAAACAAAAAACCCGGCCAGCTTGCGCGGACCGGGTTCGCCGTCGCTTTAGCTGGATTTGTAACGCGCCCGCAAGCT